>DAAL01000091.1 GCA_001701065.1 Bacteroidales bacterium GP4 | reverse complement strand
GTGATTCGCGCAAGGACTACGACCGCCCCGGAAGAGGTAAAGACTCATTCCGCAAGGACGGCGACCGCAAGTTCAGGGACGACCGCAAATTTAAGGACGAGCGTAAGTTTAAGGATGAGCGCAAATTTAAAGAGGAACGCCGGTTCAGGGACGAAGAGTTTTTTGAACACTCCGACAATCCGCTTGCAGCGCGACGCAATGTAAAAGCACTTGACTCAATCACCGGCAAACAGCCGTCGTTGCCTCCCATGGGACACCGCAAAGGCTGGAAAAAGCCCGACAACGACTGATTGACCCCGCAAAAATAGCGGATAACGCTGTTACTTGATGGACTTGGGCTGCTCGACAGTGACCCAACGGAACATCTTGTCGCTCGGACGGATCTTGGAAGGAACCTTTATAGAGAAATGCTCCCCTTTGACAGCCTTAGGCACCGGCTTAAGGTCGACACGGATTTCATCGAGAGTGAGAATGATAGCCCCGGTGGTGGGACCGGTGATGACAACCTCGTCGCCCACATTAAGCTCGCCGCTCTCCACCATGAACTCCGCTACTCCTATATTACTGAAATAGCGTATTCCTTTCGCCGCGTACTCCTTGGTGCGGGTGGCTGACGAGCCGTATTTTGAACTCCATTCCCCCAAACGCTGCCCGAGGTAATAGCCGTTCCAGAATCCACGGTTGAAAATCTGAGCCAGCCGCTCATCCCATCCCGCGATCTTCTCCTCCGAATAAGTGCCGTCACATATAGCCTGTATAGCCTCATTGTAGCACTCCACAGCTATCTTGACGTACTCCGGACCGCGCGCACGGCCCTCGATTTTGAACACTGACACCCCGGCATCCATCATTTTATTCAGGAAGTGGATGGTCTTGAGGTCCTTGGGTGACATTATGTACTTGTTCTCGACATCGAGCTGGTCGCCTGTCTCCCGGTCAGTGACAGTGTAGCCTCGGCGGCATATCTGAGTGCATGCCCCTCGGTTGGCGCTGCTGTTCATCTCGTGCAGGCTCAGGTAGCATTTCCCCGACACCGCCATGCACAACGCGCCGTGGCAGAACATCTCTATCTTCACCGGCTTGCCGTGGGGACCGCATATGTTCTCCTCCACTATCCGGTCATGGATAGCCTTCACCTGGTCAAGGTTAAGCTCACGCGCAAGCACCACCACGTCGGCATATTGTGCGTAGAACCTCACCGCCTCGATGTTTGTGATGTTACATTGGGTGGATATGTGTACCTCCACCCCCACCTGACGGGCATAGAGGATAGCTGCAATATCGCTTGCTATGATAGCCGTAAGCCCGGCATCCTTAGCCGCGTCGATTATTGAGTGACACTTGGCTATGTCGTCGTCGTAGATAATGGTGTTGACGGTGAGATAAGTGTTCACTCCGTGCTGGCGGCACAGGGACGCAATGTTGCGCAGGTCGTCGAGAGTGAAGTTGATGGACGAGCGCGAACGCATGTTAAGTCCCGCGATACCGAAATACACCGCATTGGCGCCGGCATCGATAGCCGCATATAAGGATTCATAGCTCCCTACCGGAGCCATAATCTCAAAATCGTTTCTGTTCATGCCACAAAATTAATCAAAAATACTCAAGCCCGAAAACCCCGACCATGCGCCAGCGTTCACGCAAAACTTAGCATTATGACATTATTATGCCATTTTTAATATCAACATGTCAATCAAAATCAAAATATTTTTATCTCCAAGACAAAAATTTGCAGAATTTATTGCCATTTATCAAAATCTATTTATTACCTTTGTGCTGTCAATAAACTATTGACATTTTTACCTGAACTATTATTTGAGGGTATTTAATAATATAAGGAATAATATTATGTGTGGAATTGTAGGTATTTTCAATATACAGGAGCAAACTCCCGAACTCAGGAACAAAGCTCTGAAGATGGCAAAAAAAATACGCCACCGCGGTCCCGACTGGAGCGGAATCTACGTGGGCGGTTCATCCATTCTTGCCCATGAACGACTTTCCATAGTCGACCCCGAATCAGGGGGACAGCCGCTGTTTTCGCCTGACGGCAAACAGGTGCTTGCCGTGAACGGCGAAATCTACAACCACCGCAGCCTAAGAGCAAAGCTTCCCGACTATCAGTTCAGCACCGGCTCCGACTGCGAAGTAATACTTGCGCTCTACAAGGAAAAAGGAATCAACTTCCTGGAGGACCTGAACGGGATATTCGCATTTGCACTGTACGACGAAGAAAAAGACGATTTTCTTATAGCCCGCGACCCCATCGGCGTAATACCTTTATATATAGGAAAGGACAGCGACGGCAAAGTGTACATAGCAAGCGAACTTAAAGCACTCGAAGGATTCTGCGACGAGTACGAGCCTTTCCTTCCCGGACACTACTACCTGGGAAGCGAGGGGAAGATGAAGCAATGGTACAAACGCAACTGGATGAAGTGGGACAAACTTCAGTCAGTGCCGCAGTCGCGCGAAGCATCGAGCGACAAAGTGAAGAATGCCCTTGAAGAAGCCGTGCGCCGTCAGCTGATGTCGGACGTGCCCTACGGCGTTCTGCTGTCAGGCGGACTTGACTCGTCGGTAATCTCGGCTATCGCCAAGAAATTTGCCGGCAAGCGCATCGAGACTGACGGCAAAGCCGAAGCATGGTGGCCGCGTCTGCACTCCTTTGCAGTGGGACTGAAAGGCGCGCCCGATCTTGCCAAGGCACGTGAAGTGGCTGACCACATAGGCACCGTGCACCACGAAATCCATTACACCGTGCAGGAAGGACTCGACGCTATACGTGACGTGATCTACTTCATCGAAACCTACGATGTAACAACTGTGCGCGCATCCACCCCCATGTATCTGCTGGCTCGTGTCATAAAATCCATGGGTATAAAGATGGTGTTGAGCGGCGAGGGTGCCGACGAAGTATTCGGAGGCTACCTTTATTTCCATAAAGCGCCCGATGCCAAGGCATTCCACGAGGAAACAGTGAGAAAAATCAGCAAACTGCATCTCTACGACTGCCTGAGAGCCAACAAAAGCCTTTCGGCTTGGGGCGTGGAAGGCCGCGTGCCGTTCCTCGACAAGGAATTTCTTGACGTGGCTATGAACATCGACCCGGCGGAGAAGATGTGTCCCGGCTCCTCCATCGAGAAGCGCATTGTGCGTGAAGCGTTCGCCGATATGCTCCCCGAGAGCGTGGCATGGCGGCAGAAAGAGCAGTTCTCTGACGGAGTGGGCTACAACTGGATTGACTCGCTCAAGGAAATAACTTCACTTGCCGTGACTGACGAACAGATGGCGCACGCCGCCGAACGGTTCCCCGTCAACACCCCCATGAACAAAGAAGAATACTACTACCGCAGTATATTTGAAGAGCATTTCCCCAGCGAAAGCGCGGCGCGTTGCGTGCCGAGCGTGCCAAGTGTGGCATGTTCCACAGCCGAGGCGCTTGCATGGGATGCTTCTTTCCAAGGAAAAAACGACCCCAGCGGAAGAGCCGTGGCGGGTGTGCATGAACAAGCTTACCAATAAAAAATATACCAATAATTATGTCATTAGTAATTCCCCGAAAGTATAAACAGAAACTCCTCCCCGAAACTACCGAAATCGCCATCAAAGCCATCAAAGAAGGCTTCCAGACTGAACTTGCCAATGCCTTAAACCTGCGTCGTGTCACCGCTCCGCTCTTTCTTCTTGCCGGAACGGGTCTTAACGACGACCTCAACGGCGTGGAACATGCTGTGTCGTTCAACATCGATGCCATGGGCGGCGCAAAGGCGGAAGTGGTGCATTCGCTTGCCAAGTGGAAACGCGCCAAGTTAGGAGCTTACGACATAGCCCCCGGATTCGGATTGTACACCGACATGAACGCCATCCGCACATTTGAGGACCTTGACAACCTGCATTCGCTCTACGTCGACCAGTGGGACTGGGAAAAATCCATCCGTCCCTCCGACCGCAATCTTGACTATCTCAAAGACACCGTGGAGAAAATTTACGCGGTGGTCAAGGAAATCGAACGTCGCATCTACAAGCAGTTTCCCCACATCACCCCCACTCTCCCGGAAAAGATAACATTCATCCATGCCGAGGAACTGCTCAAACGCTACCCCCACCTTAGCCCGAAAGAACGCGAAGCGGCGGCGGCGAAAGAGCATGGAGCGATATTCCTCATCGGGATAGGCAATCCGCTCAGCAACGGCGAACCCCACGACGGACGCGCCCCTGACTATGACGACTGGATTACTGAAAACTCCGACGGCTATAAAGGTCTGAACGGCGACATGGTGTTCTGGAACACAGTCCTTGAACTTCCCTTTGAACTATCGTCAATGGGTATACGCGTAAGCCCCGAGTCGCTCACTCAGCAGCTTAATCTGCGCGGATGTCCCGAACGTGCCGAACTGAAGTTCCACAAAGCGCTCCTCAACGGCGAGTTGCCCCTATCCATCGGCGGCGGAATCGGACAGAGCCGCTTGTGCATGTTCCTGCTACAGAAAGCCCACATCGGCGAAGTGCAGGCATCAATCTGGCCCGACGACCAAATAGAAGTATGCCGCAAAGCCGGTATCGACCTCCTCTAAGCAACAATCTAAACATCCATAACACTAACGCAGGGATTACCCGACTCCATTTCGGGCAATCCCTTCGCCACATATCCACCTCTCAAAATTTACATTAATTTTTCCAAAAACCGATATTTATCCAGATTCCCGTTTTTACAAAGATAGTCAAAATAATCCAATCATATCCGGAGCCGATGCATGGGATTTCGCGCCTTTTTATTAACTTTGTAAAAAAGGAATTAAAAATCGATATGACAATGAAATATATAGGAGCACATGTGTCGGTGGAGAAAGGCGTGAGCCATTCACCGGAAAACGCAAGCGCCATAGGCGCGACAGCATTCGCATTATTCACCCGGAACCCTTCGCGATGGAACAGCACCCCGCTTCCCGAAAAAGAAATCGAAGCGTTTAAAGCCAACTGCGAAAAACTCGGCTACACCCCCGCACAGATATTGCCCCACGACAGCTACCTCATAAATCTCGGTTCGCCCGACAAACAGAAACTCGCCATGTCACGCAAGGCATTTCTCGACGAACTGCACCGCTGCGAACAGTTAGGACTTACAATGCTCAACTTCCATCCCGGAAGCCATCTCAACGCCATCCCCGTCGACGACTGCCTTGACCTGATAGCTGACTCCATCAACATCTCGCTCGAAGCCACCTCAGGCGTAAAGGCTGTGATAGAGAACACCGCCGGACAAGGCTCCAACCTCGGCAACACATGGGAGCAGATAGCCCGGATTATCGACCGTGTCGAGGACAAAAGCCGTGTGGGAGTGTGCGTCGACACTTGCCACGCCTTCGCCGCCGGCTACGATTACGCTACCCCCGAAGGATACGAAGCGGCATGGAAGTCATTTGATGAAATCATTGGCTTCCGATACCTTTCAGGAATGCACCTCAACGACAGCAAGAAAGGCCTTGGCAGCCGGGTCGACCGCCACGCCCCGCTGGGTGAAGGCACAATAGGCAAAGGGCTTTTTGAATTGCTCATGAAGGACCCCCGGCTTGACGGCATACCCTTGATTCTCGAAACTCCGGTCGAAGAGCTTTACCCCGTCGAGATAGCTTGGCTGCAGGACATAGCCAATCAAACCGATAATGGGTAAACTTTCCGGTGTAAAAAAGTTTTTAAGTTCATTGTCGTTCCGCACCGGCGCGATAATAGGCGGTATGTGCATTCTATTCTACATATGTTCTTTTGCACAGATGCTGCTTCCCATTTCCGCTTCAGCCAAAGGAATTCTTTGGATAGTGCTTTATGGTCTCGCCAAAACAACTCAATACACAGCGTTGCTAATACTCGGCAAAGAAGGAATATCAAGGCTTCGCAAAGTATTTAAACTTCGCAAAGCATAAACCCGAAAAATTGCATATGTGTACAATTATTCGTAATTTAGCGTCCAATTTGAATAATTGGGCTTTGATGAGTGTGCTCTGACACGACAAAGACCCTCGACACAGAAAAAAGACAATGAAAGAAACCCAGAAAATAAAAGTGGGGATCACCCACGGCGACACCAACGGTATAGGTTATGAAGTTATCCTTAAGATGCTTGAAGACCTGCGCATAGCCCAGGAGATATGCACCCCCATAATTTATGGCTCGGGAAAGATGGTGTCATTCTACCGGAAAGGGATGAACCTCCCCGATTTCAATATAGTTCAGATATCATCGCCTGAAGAAGCGAAAAACGGCGAAGTGAACCTGATCAACGTAGTTCCCGAAGATGTCAAAATAGAAGTGGGCACCCCCACAAAGACAGCGGGAAAAGCGGCATTCGATTCACTCGAACGGGCTGTAAGCGACCTCCGCAGCGGAGCTATCGACGTGCTCCTGACAGCCCCCATCAATAAGGACACCATACAAAGCGACACATTCTGCTTCCCCGGTCACACTGAGTATCTTGAAGCATCCATAGGCGACGGAGCAAAGAGCCTGATGATACTCTGCAACGACACCATGCGCGTGGCTCTCGTGACCACACACCTTCCCTTGGCTAAGGTGCCGGAAGCTATCACCAAAGAAGCCGTGGTCGAGAAACTGCGGCTGTTCAACACGTCGCTCAAGCGCGACTTCGGCGTAGAAGCTCCGCGCATAGCCGTGCTTTCATTGAATCCCCATGCCGGCGAAAACGGATTGCTGGGCAAGGAAGAACAGGAAATAATCATTCCCGCAATAGCCGAAGCCGAAAAAGAACGCATTCTGGCTTTCGGGCCCTATGCTTCCGACGGTTTCTTCGGTTCAGGTGCCTACAAGAGCTTCGACGGCATACTTGCCATGTATCACGACCAAGGTCTTACTCCCTTCAAGACACTTGCCATGAACGACGGCGTGAACTTCACAGCCGGACTCCCCTTTGTGCGCACATCGCCCGCGAGAACCTTCGCCGGCTGCTATGA
>DAAL01000097.1 GCA_001701065.1 Bacteroidales bacterium GP4 | reverse complement strand
AGCTTAATGAGGCTATACAGGAAGAAAAATACGAAGAAGCCGCTAAAATAAGCGAGATTCTAAAAAATAAACGCAATAAATAACATTACAAATCTTTATATCTATGTCATTAATTAAAACACGACTTGCCGTACTCAACTTCTTGGAATTTGCCGTTTGGGGTTCCTATTTGGTGTGTCTCGGTCAATACCTCGGACCGGCAGGATTAGGCGACAATATCGCATTGTTCTACTCCGTGCAAGGTTTTGTTTCTATATTCATGCCTGCATTGGTGGGCATAATAGCCGATAAATGGGTTCCGGCTCAGAAATTGTTAGGCATATGCCATCTGCTTGCGGCTATTTTCATGGGCTGCGCATGGTATTACGGTGCCACTCACGCCACACTGTCGTTTGCGCCGTTCTTCACGCTCTACACTCTTAGCGTGGCATTCTATATGCCCACTATCGCGCTTGCCAATACTGTGGCGTTCTCTACGCTCACAAAGCGCGGCTACGACACTGTCAAGGACTTCCCGCCCATCCGTGTGCTGGGAACTGTTGGATTCATTGCCGCTATGTGGTTTGTTAATTGCGCTTATTATCATGACGGAATTTTCGGGTTTACAATCAGCGAACTGAACCCCATGGCTGATTTCCGGTTCCAGTACACTTACATGCAGTTGTTCACTTGCGCTGCGTTAGGCATCATTCTTGGTGTTTATGCCTTTACAATGCCGGAATGCCCTGTTTCCAAGGATTCAGGCAAAGATAAGTCCTTAGCCGAGACTCTCGGGCTTTCAGCTTTCAAGCTGTTCAAGGACTACAGAATGGCTGTGTTCTTCATTTTCTCAATGCTGCTCGGCGTGTCGTTGCAGATTACCAACAGCTTTGCCACTACTTTCATCACAAGTTTCAAAGGTGTTGTGGAATATGCCAACACATTTGGTGCCAACAACGCAACATTGCTGACTTCATTATCACAGATTTCGGAAGCGTTCTGTATCCTTCTCATTCCGTTCTTCCTGAAACGTTTCGGCATTAAAGTGGTGATGCTTATCGCTATGTTCGCATGGGTGCTCCGTTTCGGTCTGTTCGGATTCGGCGATCCGGGCAGTGGACTTTGGATGCTCGTTATATCCATGATTGTCTACGGCGTGGCTTTCGACTTCTTCAATGTATCAGGTGCCCTGTTTGTGGAACAGGAGACTGACAACCGCATAAAAGCTTCGGCTCAGGGATTGTTTATGCTCATGACCAACGGTATCGGAGCTTCAATAGGCACTTTGGGCGCAGGAATGGTTGTGAATCATTTCTGTCATTGGGAAACAGTGGGCGAAGGCTCGTTCATGGTCGGCAATTGGCAGGCTCCGTGGCTCATATTCGCAGGCTACTCGCTGGTTGTGGCTGTACTGTTCGCTATCCTGTTCCGTTACAAGCATCAGCGTCCCAACTCCAACGAAGTGAAAGAAGCCCGCAGTAATGCATTAGAAATAGAATAATTGCCCTATGATTCAGTTCTATTCCCCTGACATCGCCACTTCGTCTATGTTGCCTGAGGAAGAAGCGCGCCATTGCATAAAGGTGTTGCGTCATTCCGTGGGCGACACTATCACGGTGATGGACGGGAAAGGCAATCGCTACACATGCACCCTCATGTCCGACAATCCCCGCAAAGCGGAAGTCGACATAGTATCGGTTGAGAAAATACCTGACTGTTGGGACACCTTTATAACAATTATAGTTGCCCCTACCAAGAACATCGACCGCATGGAATGGATGACCGAGAAGCTCACTGAAATAGGTGTCAACCGCATCATCCCCATCAAGTGCGAACATTCCGAGAGAAAGGACATCAAGCTTGACCGGCTCAACCGCATAGCCGTGTCGGCGGCGAAACAGTCCCTGAAAGCTTCGGTGCCGGAGATAACCGAGATGATTCCGTTAAAGGCGTTGCTGTCCTCGTCAGCCTACAGTGCTGAAAAGCTCTTTGTGGGCTACTGTGATAGTGCCGTCGAGAGGAAACTTCTCGCTAAAGAACTGTACCCCGGCATCCGGTCAGTCAACATCATGATTGGTCCCGAAGGCGACTTCTCGCCCGAAGAAATAAGCACGGTAATGGATTCCGGTTATGTTCCTGTGACATTCGGCGATAACCGTCTACGCACTGAGACCGCCGCAATCGTGGCATGTGACACCGTACACATTGTAAATCAATTAAAAAACCTCTAATTTAACTCATATGCTTAACTATCTCAAGTCCTCCGCGACCCGTAACTTCTTCCTGCTTGCAGGTCCATGCGTGATCGAGGGAGAAACTATGGCGCTCAATATAGCCGAGAAGCTTAATCGGATTACATCTGACTTAAATATACCCTATGTGTTCAAAGGCTCCTACCGTAAAGCCAACAGGTCAAGGATAGATTCGTTCACCGGCATAGGCGATGAAAAAGCACTTAAAATACTCCGCAAGGTAAAAGAAACATTCAATATCCCCGTCGTCACTGACATTCACACTGAAGAAGAAGCGCAGATGGCTGCCGAGTATGTGGACATACTACAGATTCCCGCATTCCTTTGCCGCCAAACCACTCTGCTCGTAGCCGCCGCCAAAACCGGCAAAATGGTGAACATAAAGAAAGGTCAGTTCCTGTCGCCGGAAGCCATGGAACATGCCGTGAACAAAGTCGTGGATGCCGGCAACAACCAGGTGGCTGTCACTGAACGAGGCACAACCTTCGGCTACCAGGACTTGATTGTGGATTACCGAGGAATACCCACCATGCAGAAATTCAATGTGCCGGTGATTCTCGATGTGACCCACTCTCTGCAACAGCCCAATCAGATGTCGGGGGTAACCGGAGGAAGACCTGACTTGATCGAAACCATAGCGCGCGCCGGAATAGCCGTGGGCGTGGACGGAATATTCATGGAAACCCACCAGGATCCGAAAAACGCAAAAAGCGATGGAGCCAACATGCTTCCGTTGGACAAAGTGGATGACCTTCTAAAGCACTTGACCGACATAAGAATGGCGATAAACGCATTCTAACACTGTAACGTGTAAATAACCTCTATAAAACCTGAGCGGATGAAAGAATGATTGCCATTCCTTCATCCGCTTTTTCACAAGAGAGAATTGAATACCTCACCAAATGTCAAAAGTATTCGCCTTTATTCTATTTCTACTTTTAGTTGCTTAGTCCATTCCTTGATACGTTCGGCAGTGAGCTCTTCTTTATTTACATTATCAAGCAACAAACCCACATACTCACCATCGACAAATGCCGGAGTCTCACTGAAGTCATAGACGCTTGCGTCGAAGCTTCCTATGAACTTAGCGCCTGTTTTCTGCAAGCGGTTGTAGATTTCTCCCAATGCGCCACAGAAGGTGTCGCTCATGGTTTCATCACCGCAGCCGAACAGAGCAATAGTCTTACTGCTCAAGTCAAGCGCTTCAAGACCATCAAGGAAATCATACCAGTCATCCTGAAGATCACCGGAACCCCACGTCGAAGAGCCAAGTAACAGCACATCGTACTCCATCACCTCGTCAGGCGATGATTTAGCCACGTTATGCAAGTCCTTCTTGTCGACACCGAGAGCGTCGGCAATGTCTTCGGCAACTTCGGCTGTGATACCGGTAGTAGAGCCATAGAATATACCTATTTTTTTCATCTTGTTTCTTAATTATTGTTATATTTAAGAAACATTACGGAGTGTGGAATGGTTCATTTAAACTGTTCCTAAAATGTGAAATGCGCCGCTATTCTTATACCCCACTTCGGAGCGTCCGACACGTGCCTGTAGCTTAACCGCCACACCGAATCCACTCTCAGGAACTCAAATATATTGTCTATGCCCGCACTTATCTCCATGTAAGGCTCGCTCGTCATGAGGGTGGTCTGCACATCGTCAGGGAATAGGAACAGTTCATTGTGGTACTTCGGATTGTTTTTCTTGCTCAGATGCCCCCACAATGCCTTGAACGACATCACCTCGCGTAAGCGCAATTTATTGACAAGCGGAATACGGCTGAATATAAGACCGTTCATCCAGTAAGTCAAATCGACGGAAGCATAGGAGTCGTTGATGAATTCAAGCGGATTCATCAGGCAGAAACTTTCAGGCTGTATCGTATAGGATAGGTTGCAGTTAGGCAACAGCAGATTCATGTAAGGCGCAGCCTGCCACACATGCCCGGCTTTCAGTACGGCATCGATGTAGCCGAAGGCTGAAAGCCAGTAGCGTTGCGAATAGCGGAACTCGGTGCGGTTGATATTGAACATGCTTCCCATGAAACCCTTGGGCGCATAAATGTGCGTCAGTTCAAACACCGGAACGTCGAGGTTTATGGGATGGCGGTTGCTTCTGCCCTGATAGAACTTCTCCCCCGGGGCATATCTTAGTTTCAAGCTGAAAATTGTTTCGTTATAATGCCCGAAATTCTGACCGTACCCGTTGGTGAACCGTATCCATGGAGTCTCCTCCTGGCGGTCAAATTCTATTCCGGCTACAATCGAGAAGTTGTTCATCAGTTCAAGAGTGTAGTTAAGAGCCTGGCTGCGCCGGTAGGTTACGCGCTTGTCCGAAAGTCGCTTAAACGACAGGAATAGATTGTCCTGATTCGTGAACTGATACCTCTCGCCCAAATTATCCTGTAGATAAAGCGATGTGAATTTCAGCGAGTGCACGGGAAATTCCCGGGAATGGTTTTTCTTTTCGTTGAAGCTATATTCCAGTTCTGCCTTATAGTTAAGGTTCTCGCTGCGAAGTCCGTAAGCCACAAAGCCTCTCGCAAACCAGTGCTTTGACAGGGCGGCGGTAGTCATACCCCCTACTCTCAGTCTTATTCCGTCGACGCTATTATATGACACTGAGGTATTTACAGGTCCGTAATCGAATTTGCTCGGATTCCCGGTAGGCACATATCCTGTCACAAGTAGCCTGAGCGTCTTTTCAGCCCAGTAATACACCGGCACCGAGCGAAGTTGGGTCAACAGCGTCGACACACTCCCCTCGCCGTTGTTCATCGGCACAAGCCGCCGCTCGTTCCAGAAGATTTCATCTTTCGTGTCGGCATCGTCGGCGACAATCTCCGTCTGGAGGTAATCAAATACCTCCATCTGCTCCGGTTCTTCAAAATTATGGTTGGCATAGGCGGTGTTTCGGCGCGAATATAGCTTAGGCAGCCCCGGAAGGAGCGAAAACTCCATAATCATGTCGTCCTTGACTTTTATGCGTGAGCCGTCCTCAGCCTTTACGAATGTCTGATTCACCTGCATTCCGTCAAGAAGGTTGACGTTGATTGATTTCGGCATGAACATCTCCAGTTTCTTGATGAACATTGTGGAGTCGTTCTTCGGCACATATATCTTCCCTATGAAACCCCACGTCTGCGGAGTGTGCGGAACGAAACTCAGCACCACGCAGGAATCATTGTCCACGACCACCGTGTCAGTTAGATAGAACTTGTAGAAATCAGGAGCTATTTTTGACAGAGGGCTTACAAAGCGGTTCTGCAGCAGCGTAATGTCATTTTGGTAAATGTCTATCTCCCTGAACACATCCTCAAGGAAGGCGCGTGTGCCCTCCTGGTTCACAAGGTCATCGACTCCGTCCTGCGACATTCCTAACACATATTCCTTTTCCGACTCCGGTGCCTTACGGTAATGCACGTCGGAAGTCTTTTCTTTGACTATGAAATTCAATATCGGCTTCCCCGATAGCTCCGAGGTGTCCACATGCTCCCTTATAAAGTCAAATTTCTTTCCCAGCCATTTGTAGTTGCCGTCGATTTTGAAGTCATTGAGAGCCATGGTTATACGCTCGTACTTTTCATAATTGTAATAGTCGTGGCGTTTGGGATCGGTCAAGTCTTGGGCGGCTCTTATGCGTTCGAGGAACGCTACCGCCGGATTGTTCTTCTTGCTGTATTTCTCTTTCTTGGGCTTTACCACTACCTCGTTAAGCATCACCCCTGACGGAACCATCTCGACCGACTTGTTTCTGCCTTTCAGAAACGACACCGGCACACTCTTGGTCGTGTAGCCCATCACCGAGAACCTTACACTGTCGCCCGATGCCGATGTTATCAAAGTGAACTTGCCGTTATCATCGGAAAGCGTCCCGATCTCGGTACCCTGAAGAAAAACGGCTACGAACGGAATCGATTCATGGGTCAATGAATCACGTACAGTCCCCGATAGCCTCAGCTGAACGGCGGAAACTGACATCGGAAGTCCCAACATTAACAGGAGCAACAAGTGCGTCAATATAGCGAATCGGTTACTTTTCTTCAAAATAAATCACTTAAAACGTTTTCATCATAGAAAACAAATGTAACTTTGCAAAGGTTTTTTGTAAAAAATACATTTAATAATCTGAAAACAATTAGTCGACAAAGATAATACAAATAAAGAAATGGCAAAAGAGATTGAACGTAAATTCTTAGTAAAAAGTGACTCCTACAAGAAGGACAGCATCAAGACTCTAAGCATAACCCAAGGCTATATAATGAGAGCCGACAAAGGGATAGTGAGAGTGCGCACCATTGACAATCAAGGATATATAACCATCAAAACCAAGAATCGGGGCAACACCCGCCACGAGTGGGAATACCCTATTCCCTTTCAGGATGCCGAGGAGATGATAAATCTGCTTTGCGACGGTCCTGTGATTGTGAAGAAAAGGTACATAGTGCCGTTCGAGGGTCACAAGTGGGAGATTGACGTGTTCTCTTCGCCGCGTGAAATGGCTGTGGCGGAGGTCGAACTGGAGTCAGAGGATGAACCGGTGATATTGCCCGACTTCATCGGCGAAGAAGTGTCGGGCAATCCCGCTTATTACAATTCTAATCTTTCCTGACAAGCTTCACCACATTCTCCACGTGCGCCGTGTGGGGGAACATATCCACCGGCTGCACCTCTTCCACCTTGTATTTAGTGTCGAGAAGCGCCAAATCGCGCGCCTGAGTGGCAGGGTTGCAGCTCACATAGACTATGCGTTCCGGCTCGGCGCGAAGAATCACGCCCACCACGTCCTCATGCATTCCGGCACGGGGCGGATCCACTATCATCACCTGCGGACGACCGTGAACGGCTATGAATTCGTCAGTCAGCACATCTTTCATGTCGCCGGCGAAGAACTCGGTATTGTCTATGCCGTTGAACGACGAATTGATTTTGGCATCCTCGATGGCATCGGGCACATACTCTATGCCTATGACACGCTTTGCGTTCCGTGCCACGAAATTGGCGATAGTGCCTGTGCCTGTGTACAGGTCGTAGACTGTCTCGTCGCCTGAAAGGTCGGCAAAGCGTCGTGCCACCTTATATAATTCATATGCCTGCAGGGAGTTGGTCTGATAGAACGATTTGGGACCCACTTTGAATCTCAGTCCCTCCATCTCCTCCACTATATGGTCTTTGCCCGAGTAGAGCACCACTTCCTGATCGCCTATCGTGTCATTGACTTTAAGATTCACCACATACATCAGCGAGGTTATCTCAGGGAACCGCTCCTTTACTTCGTGGAGCAATGCCTCAATTTTCTCCTTGTCATCCTCGCCGAACACCATTACCGCCATCACCTCGCCTGTTGAAGCTATTCTTATCATCAACGTGCGAAGCAGTCCGTTCTGGTTCCGTAGATCATAGAACGAATAGCCGTGGGCTTTGCCGTAATCCTTTATAAAGTTGCGTATGCGGTTTCCGAGGTCATCCTGTAGATAACACTTGTCTATGTCAAGCACCTTATCGAATGCACCCGGGATGTGGAATCCGGCGGCATCCCTGTCAGGGAACTCCTCGCCCGATGACAGTTGCTCGTAAGTCAGCCATTTCTTATTAGAAAAGGTGTACTCCATCTTGTTGCGGTACTCCCATATATTCTTTGAGCCTAAGATAGGGTTAATCTCAGGAATGGGAACTTTGGCTATGCGCTCCAGCGCGTCTTTCACCTGAGTAGCCTTGCACTGCAGCTGGAAGTCATAGGGAAGATGCTGCCATCGGCATCCGCCGCACACTGTGAAATGTTCGCAGCGGGGAGCTATGCGCACATCACCGGCTTTTACAAGTCGCTCCATCCTTCCTTCGGCGTAATTCTTTTTCTTTTTAGTGACTTTAACGTCCATCACGTCGCCGGGAGCGGCAAACGGAACAAACAATACCATATTGTCGATACGCGCCAAAGCATTTCCTTCGGCAGCCACATCGGTTATCGTGACACCCTCAAGCAGGGGCAGTTCTTTACGTTTTCGTGCCAATTTACAGTGAATTTTAAATTTTATGCAAAATTACAAATTATGCACCTCTAAAAAAATAGCTCAATGCGGTCAAACTACATCTTCGCCCACAGCATCTTTAATATTTATTTACATTATTTACGTTTATAACCCATAAATGCGCCCCAAATGAGGCTCAAAATGCAAAAGGATACCCTAAAAACAATAATTTTATAAAATCTTTTTCTTTTTCTCGCAAGAATACCTTAAATTTGCACTATGTCTTGTAAGGACACATACTCACAAAGACCAAAAATACATTTAAATAAGTTTAACATTAATATCAACATTTACCAATGAAACGAGTTTATACGTTTGGTGACGGTAAGGCTGAAGGAAATGCCGAGATGAGAAATCTTCTTGGCGGTAAAGGTGCCAACCTCGCTGAAATGAATCTCTTGGGTATGCCGGTTCCTCCCGGTTTTACCATTACCACCGAAGTTTGTAACGAGTATACTCTTAAAGGTCGCGACGCTGTTGTGGCTCTCATCCAGAAGGATGTCGAAGCTGCTATAGCTCATGTAGAGTCTTTGACCGGTAAAAAATTCAATGACCCCGAAAATCCCCTTCTTGTATCAGTACGTTCAGGCGCACGCGCATCCATGCCGGGTATGATGGACACCGTCCTCAACTTGGGTATGAACGACGCTACCGTGGCTTCTCTTGCTGAAAAGAGCGGCAATCCCCGTTTCGCATGGGACAGCTACCGCCGTTTCGTGCAGATGTACGGCGACGTTGTTCTTGGCATGAAGCCGAAGAGCAAAGCTGACATCGATCCGTTTGAAGAAATAATGGAGAAAGTTAAAGAGGAAAAGGGTGTGAAACTTGACACCGAACTTGATGTCGACGACCTCAAGAACCTCGTTAAGCTCTTCAAGGCTGCTGTTAAGGACTTCACAGGAAAAGATTTCCCTGACAGCGCATGGGAACAGCTTTGGGGCGGTATCTGCGCCGTATTTGACAGCTGGATGAACGAACGCGCCATCATCTATCGCCGCATGAACCAGATTCCCGAAGAATGGGGAACCGCTGTTAACGTGCAGGCTATGGTTTACGGCAACATGGGCAACAACTCCGCTACAGGTGTTGCGTTCAGCCGTGACGCTGCTACCGGCGAAAACATGTTTAACGGTGAATACCTTATCAATGCTCAAGGTGAGGACGTTGTGGCAGGTATCCGCACTCCGCAGCAGATCACTGTGGAAGGTTCACGCCGCTGGGCTGCCCTTCAGGGTATCTCGGAAGACGAACGTGCTTCAAAATATCCTTCACTCGAAGAATCAATGCCTACATGCGCCGCTGAGCTTATAGCTATCGCTAACCGCCTTGAGGATTACTACAAGGACATGCAGGACATGGAATTCACCATCCAGGACGGTAAGTTGTGGATGCTCCAGACCCGTAACGGTAAGCGCACAGGAGCCGCTATGGTAAAGATAGCCATGGACCTTCTCCGCGCAGGCGAAATCGACGAAAAGACTGCCCTCCTCCGCATGGAGCCGCAGAAACTCGACGAACTCCTCCACCCCATCTTCGACAAGGACGCTCTCAAGCGTGCCAAGGTCGTTGCCAAGGGTCTTCCCGCATCTCCGGGTGC
>DAAL01000040.1 GCA_001701065.1 Bacteroidales bacterium GP4 | reverse complement strand
GTCGATGGCGTAGCGCATGTCGTGACCGAGACGGTCGGTTACATAGGTTATCAGCTTTTCGGACTGCCCTTCGGGATTGCCTAACAGCCGGTCGACGGTCTTGATGATGACCTTTATGAGGTCGATGTTTTTCCATTCGTTGAAGCCGCCGATGTTGTAGGTCTCGGCGATCTTGCCCTCATGGAATATCGTGTCGATGGCGCGGGCGTGGTCGACCACATAGAGCCAGTCACGCACGTTTTCTCCTTTGCCGTAGACGGGCAGCGGCTTGCGGTGACGGATATTGTTGATGAAGAGAGGTATCAGTTTTTCAGGGAACTGATAAGGACCATAGTTGTTCGAGCAGTTGGTCACGATTGTCGGCATACCGTATGTGTCATGATAGGCACGGACAAAGTGGTCGCTTGAGGCCTTGGATGCCGAGTACGGGCTGTGGGGATTGTATTTTGTTGTCTCAAGGAAGAACTCGGTGCCGTAGGCGTGGTGATGCTCCGAAGAGGCTGTGGTGGTGAAGGGAGATTCTATACCTTCCGGATTGGTCAGTTCAAGCGCGCCGTAGACCTCATCAGTCGAGATGTGGTAGAAGCGTTTGCCTTCGTATTTTTCGGGCAATGATTCCCAATATTCTTTAGCTGCCTGCAACAAGGCGAGTGTGCCCATGACGTTAGTGCGGGCGAAGGTAAACGGATCCTTTATCGAGCGGTCTACATGACTCTCGGCGGCGAGGTGGATGATGCCGTCAATCTCGTATTCTCGGATTATACAGCGCATTTCGTCGAGGTCGGCGATATCTGCCTTGACGAAAGTGTAGTTAGGCTTCTCCTCAATGTCCTTGAGGTTGGCGAGGTTTCCGGCGTATGTCAGCTTGTCGAGGTTGACGATATGGTAGTCGGGATATTTGTTTACGAATAGGCGTACAACGTGTGAGCCTATAAACCCGGCACCGCCGGTTATAAGTATGTTGCGTTTCATTTTGATTCTTCTTTTAGATTTTTAATGCAGATTTTGAGGGAATCGGTCCAATACGGGACTTTCAACCCGAAGGTTTCCTTGAATTTGATCTTGTCGAGCACGGAATATGCCGGACGGACGACCTTCGAGGGGAACTCGTCGGAATGGCAGGGCTGGATGTCGCAGTCGGTGTTCCCGGCAAACTCCGCAATCATCTTAGTGAAGTCAAACCATGAGCAGACACCCTCGTTTGAGTAGTGGTAGACACCTTCGTTGCCGTCCATCGTGCGATTCTCGATGATTTTGAAGATGGCATCTGCAAGATCCTGAGCGTAGGTGGGTGTGCCGGCCTGGTCGAACACCACTTTCAGTTCCGGCTTCGTTGCCGTCAAATTGAGCATCGTTTTGACAAAGTTTTTGCCGTATTCGCTGTAAAGCCATGCGGTGCGGAAAATAAGAGACTTGACACCTGACTCGGCGATCTGTTGCTCGCCGTGCAGCTTGGTCATGCCGTAGATTCCGGTGGGAGTACCCTTCTGGTCTTCACGACAAGGAACATTGTAAGGTTCCTTGCCAAAAACGTAGTCGGTGGAGATGTGGATAAGTGTGCCGTTATTTGCCTTGGCAGCCTCGGCAAGATTACGCACCGCAGTGGAGTTTAGTAGTTCGGCAAGCGCCTGATTATCTTCGGCTGCATCCACATTTGTATAAGCGGCGCAATTAACAATAATCTTAACATCATTGTCCATAACCATTTGAGCGACTGATTTGGCATCAGTGATGTCAAGGCACTTCGTGTGGTCATCGTCAGCGATGTCAGTGAATATATATTTGTTGTCGGAGTCTTTGGCGGCAATGCGCAGGCAGTTGCCAAGCTGCCCGTTAGCACCGGTTACGAGTATGTTCATTTTTCGTACTGGTTTATGTTGAAATCAAACGGAGAATTGAAGTCAGCGAGGTGAGGGTGCTTCGTATCTTTTTCGGAAAGGATGGCCTGTGCGGGGTCAAGCTGCCAGTCTATGCCGAGTGAAGCATCTTGAATAGATATGCCTCCGTCGGCTTCGGGATGATAGTAGTTGTCACATTTGTACTGGAACACGGCGATGTCACTCAGCACTGCGAATCCGTGGGCAAAGCCGCGCGGGATGAAGAACTGCCGGTGGTTGTCTTCGGTCAGTTCTACTGCAACGTGCTGTCCGTAAGTCGGTGAACCCTTGCGGATGTCGACAGCCACATCAAGTACACGGCCCTTGACGCAGCGAACGAGTTTTGACTGCGCATAGGGCGGACGCTGGAAATGCAATCCGCGCATAACACCGTAGGTGGAACATGATTCGTTGTCCTGCACGAAATCTATCGGCTGTACCGTCTCGTCAAACTCCCGCTTCGAATAGCTCTCGAAGAAATAGCCTCGAGAATCCTTGAATATGCGTGGCTCGATTATCACCACGCCCTCTATGTTTGTTTTAATTACTTCCATTACAGTAAGTGAAAAAATGGCTGGAAGCGATTGACAGTTTTTGTGTGGAATAGTTGGCTTATTTCGTCAATCGCCTCAGCCAAATAATATTAGTCCAGATTGCGGTCACCGGTGCGGTCAATTTCTTCTACCACTTTCATAAGGTATTGACCGTATTGGTTTTTGAGCATCGGCCGGGCAAGCTCAATCATTTTCTCTTTCGTTATCCAACCCTGTCGATAGGCGATGCCTTCAAGACATGCTATCTTCAAACCTTGGCGCTTTTCAAGCACCTCGACATAGATCGATGCTTCGGCAAGCGAGTCATGTGTGCCGGTGTCAAGCCATGCAAATCCACGCGGCAGCGTTTGCACCTTCAGCTCCTCATCCTTCAGGAACTCCTGATTGACAGTCGTGATCTCCAG
>DAAL01000265.1 GCA_001701065.1 Bacteroidales bacterium GP4 | reverse complement strand
GATTATGTGATAGCATCGGCTACCGAGGTGCCTGTGGGTGGTATGACCTACGATACTAACGTGGCTAACTTCTTCAAGAAGGATATCGACTATAAAGCTATCGCTAAAAACACCTTTGATTACTATAATGGACAGAGCGGATTGTGGAGGTCAATATCCATGTCGGTATATGATATGTCCAAGGTTAGGCAGTTGGCATCGGCTGCTGCCGGNNCTGCCGGTGTGTTTGAAGCTAATCCATCCGCTTCGGTTGACATAAGCGGGATTTCTTCATATAGCGGTGCTGACTTGTATCCCAATCGTTTCTTCGACTTAAAGCAATACATAAATTCATTGTCGGCTGACAAGAATGCTGTGAATACATTCAACCAAGTATTCCATGAATTTGTTGTCTATACTGACCATACACCCTACATGTGGTGGGATGGTAAGATCGATGATTCGGTCGTTCAGTTGGACGGAACAAACGGTTTGTCGTGTTACGTCCTGACAGGAGAGAATGACAACAAGGGCTCTCGGTATAAATACAAAGAGCTTGAGTGGTGGAAGGATGTTGTATCTAAAGCATTTGAGAAGTGAGTTTAGAAGAGTTGCAGAACCTTACTTTTGGCGATTTTTTGAATAAGTTGGTGGGTGGTATTGTCGAAATTACCATCCATCTTGCTGTTGCGGTTCTCGTGTTTTGCGTGGGACGGTTTATAATCAGGAAAATACATAAGGTGGTCGGTGCGATTTTTGTCCGTCGGCAGCTTGACCTTTCGTTGTCGGTTTTCATCCTCAACATGATCGACATCGTGTTGTACTTTGTGCTGATTATAATCGTAGTGGGCATACTTGGCATT
Source organism: Bacteroidales bacterium GP4 (assembly GCA_001701065.1). Lineage (GTDB taxonomy): Bacteria > Bacteroidota > Bacteroidia > Bacteroidales > Muribaculaceae > Muribaculum. The sequence continues at coordinate 4,408 of DAAL01000265.1, read as the reverse complement.
GAGACAAGTTCATTCCTTGCCCTGTTTGCATCGGCGGGTGTGGCTGTGGGTCTCGCATTGAGCGGCACTTTGCAGAACTTTGCGGGCGGTGTGCTCATTCTTTTGCTTAAGCCGTACCGCATAGGCGATTTTATAGAAGCCCAGGGCTATTCCGGTACTGTAAAGGCTATCCAACTCTTTAATACGGTCATTGTCACGCCTGACAATAAGCAGATTATAATTCCCAACGGGTCACTTTCCACCGGGACTATCAATAATTCGTCCAAGGAGTCTTACCGCAGGGTGGAATGGACCATATCGTTGAGTTACGGGACTGATGTGGCTAAAGCCAAGGATGCCATCCTTGAACTTCTTACAAATAATGCCCCTGTGGTGCTGGATGCCGAAAAAGAGATAGAAGAATACCGCCGCGAACATAAGGACATAGTGCTGCCGCCGCTTAAGAACCCATTTGTGGGGCTTGACACGCTGGGCGCAAGCAGCATTGACTTCAAAGTTAGGGCATGGGTGAAAAGCGGTGCCTACTGGGATGTGTATTTCAACATGAACGAGGTGTTTTATTCCCGGTTGACCGGCATGGGATTCTCCTTCCCGTTTCCTCAACTCGACGTGCATCTGAAGCAGTAAACTTCTTCGCCGAGCGGCGGAGTAAACAGTTTCTAAGATAATAAAAGTTTAATAATGTATAAAAGCATTATAAGTATAGCCGTTTATTCAAAATAAATGGCTATATTTGCATATTGTGACAAATAGGGTGTTTTTTAATGCGAGAATATTGAAAATACCCTCCGTTGAAGGTTTTGCATACTCTCCTCCTGATGCATGAACGACCTTTGTATATACACATTGTATCCTTTCTCCTTCAGCTCATGTGGCGACATGAGTCTTGCCCTGCAAAAATAAATAAACAACATAAATGATAAGTAAATGGAATTACTTACCCCTGACTACAGAACAACAAAAATTGGAGATGGAATTGGCGGAACGCTATTCCAAATGTCCACCGATTAGCGAGCTACTGGTGCAACGTGGGATTACTTCAGTGGAAGAGGCTGAGCGTTTCTTCCATCCTTCGCTGAAAAATCTTCACGATCCGTTCCTTATGCCCGATATGGATAAAGCTGTGAACAGGCTTAACAAAGCCATGGGGTCAAAGGAGAAGATTCTGGTGTATGGCGACTACGATGTCGACGGCACTACTGCCGTGGCATTGGTGTATAAATACTTGCAGAATTTCTACTCCAACATTGATTATTATATCCCTACTCGTTACGACGAAGGGTATGGCGTTTCGTTCCGTGTTATAGACGAAGCTGCTGAAGCAGGTGTGAAACTCATCATTATTCTTGATTGCGGGATAAAGGCAATCGAAGAGATAAAGTATGCCAAGGAGCGAGGCATTGACTTTATTATCTGTGACCATCACGTAGCCGACGAGGAACTGCCTCCGGCGGTGGCGATACTTAATCCCAAGCTGGAGGGAAGCACTTATCCTTGCAGCCATCTTTCAGGGTGCGGCGTTGGATTCAAGCTCATGCAGGCTTTTGCCATGAGCAACGGCATCAAAAGCAACGAGCTTGACAACATGCTTGATCTTGTGGCAGTGAGCATAGCCGCCGACATTGTGCCTATAGTGGGAGAAAACCGCATCATGGCTTATTGGGGCATAAAACGCCTTAACTCCAACCCTAATGTGGGGCTTCGCGCCATTATCAAGATATGCCAGCTTAGCAATAAGGAGATTACGATAAGCGATGTGATCTTCAAGATAGGACCGCGCATCAATGCGTCGGGACGAATGCAGAGCGGACGCGAGGCTGTGGAGCTTCTCGTGTCGCGTGACTTTGCCGAGGCATATCAGAAAGCAAAAAATATTGACCAGTACAACAAGGACCGTAAGGAGCTTGACAAGAGGATTACCGAGGAAGCGAATGCTATTCTTGAAGGACAAGGCGACTTGTTGAGCGACAAGAAGTCCATTGTGATTTACAACAAGGACTGGCACAAGGGCATAATAGGGATTGTGGCTTCACGCCTTACCGAGCTTTACTATAAGCCCTCGGTAGTGCTGACACTTTCCAACGGTATGGCTACCGGTTCATCCCGCTCAGTGCAGGGGTTCGACGTTTACAGTGCCATAGATGCGTCGCGTGACCTACTTGAAAACTTCGGCGGTCACACTTATGCAGTGGGGCTGTCGCTTAAAGAGGAGAATATTGCCGAATTCACTCGCCGTTTTGAAGAGTATGTGGCGGCAAATATACTTCCGTCGCAGCTTACTCCCCAGCTTGACATTGACGCTTATCTGACTTTTGCTGAGATTTCGCCTGATTTTCTGAATCTGTTGCGTCGGTTCAATCCGTTCGGTCCCGGCAATCAGAAACCTGTGTTCTGCACCCGTGGCGTTTTGGACTACGGAACAAGCAAGCTTGTGGGAAAGCATCTTGAGCATGTGAAGCTGGAGCTTGTCGACAACACGAGCGGCAAGGTGTTTAACGGCATTGCGTTCAACATGGGTAAATACTACGATTATATCCATGCCCACAAACCGTTTGACATCTGCTACACCATCGAGGAGAACAAGCATCACAGCACTTCGCCGGTAATTCAGCTTCAGGTCAAGGATATTCATATTCCTGAAAACTAAAAGGTGTGAACATCCACTCTCTTCTCAAGAAGTATTGGGGGTATGATAGTTTCCGTCCGCTGCAGGAGGATATCATCAATTCGGTGCTTGACGGCAACGACACTCTCGGATTGTTGCCCACGGGCGGCGGAAAGTCCATAACTTTCCAGGTGCCGGCATTGGCGTTTGACGGACTCACCATAGTGGTGACTCCGCTTATCTCGCTGATGAAAGACCAGGTGGACAATCTGCGTGCCAACGGAATAAAAGCTACCCATCTGCATTCCGGACTCACACGAAGCGAACATAAATTAGGGCTTGACCGCTGCCGTCTCGGCAAGGTCAAGCTTCTTTATATCTCTCCCGAAAAATTGCAGTCGCCTAATTTTATCGCTGAACTGCGCACATTCCATGTGTCGATGATAGTGGTGGATGAAGCGCATTGTATTTCCCAATGGGGCTACGATTTCCGTCCGTCCTATCTTAAGATAGGTGAACTTAGGGACTTGTTCCCGGAGGCTCCTGTTCTTGCTTTGACCGCCTCGGCTACACCCGATGTTGTTGAGGACATAATGGTGAAGCTGCGGTTCAAGAAGCGGCAGGTATTTGCACGGAGTTTTTCACGTGACAATCTTTCTTATATAGTCCGGAATGATTACGACAAAGAGCGTCAGCTCTTGAAAATACTCGCCAATACTTCGGGGAGTGCCATTGTGTATGTGAGGTCGCGGCGAAAAACACGCGAGATAGCGCAATTTCTATGTGAAAACGGCATTTCAGCCGACTATTACCACGCCGGACTTGACATTGAGGACAAAAATCAGAAACAAGGAATGTGGAAGGACGATGAAACACGTGTCATGGTAGCTACAAATGCATTCGGGATGGGAATCGACAAGCCCGATGTAAGGGTGGTGGTGCATGTGGACATCCCCACTTCGCTTGAAGAATACTATCAGGAAGCCGGACGCGCCGGACGTGACGGCAAGCCTGCCTTTGCCGTGCTTATTGTGGCTCCCTACGACAAGGGGAAGCTCACACGCTACATCTCCGACTCTTTCCCTGACAAGGATTTCATAAAAAGAGTGTACGAGCTTGCCGGCAATTTCGTGAATCTGCCGGTGGGGGAGGGCTATAACAGGTTGTTTGAGTTTAATTTCGCGTTGTTCACCAAAACTTACAGCATTCCGGTGCTCCCGGCAAGAAGCGCGATGAAGCTGCTCACCCAGGCAGGGTATTTTGAGTTCATGGAGGAGGTGACGATGCAGTCGAGGGTGATGGTGGTTGCGCGTAAGGATGAGCTTTATGACCTGAGGATAGAACCGATTCAGGAGGAGATATTCAATATGCTCCTGCGAAGTTACACCGGATTGTTTGCCGACTTTGTTTATGTCAATGAGCCGCTTGTGGCGCGCCGTTGTTTCGTGTCGGAGCAAAAAGTGTACGAAACCTTGCTCATGTTGTCACGGATGCATGTGATTCAGTACATTCCGCGCAAGAGTACACCTTATATATTATATACCACATCCCGTGAGCTTCCGAAGTATATCGATATGCCCAAAGCGGTGTACGAGGATCAGAAGGAGCGGTTGAAGATGCGCATTGAAGCCGTGAAGCGTTTCGCTTTCAATGACGAGGAGTGCCGGGTGAATTCTATGTTGCGCTATTTCGGGGAGAAGCCGGTTAAGCCGTGCGGAAAGTGCGACGTGTGCCGCAGCCGTCAGTCATCAGCGACGTCGGCTGAGCGGCGTTCCATCCTTATCACATCATCAGGGCTTGCCA
>DAAL01000144.1:2429-3812 GCA_001701065.1 Bacteroidales bacterium GP4 | reverse complement strand
CTACCGTGACGGCACAACCTACACATCGTAGGCTCCTCGCGCGGTTGCGTAAAGCCGTGCTTTGGCTATGGGACTGTCTTTTAGTTTGAACGACGAGCGCAGCATTGTAGCGCCTATGGGCTTGATTTCCTCTATTATAAAGGTGTCGCTCACTTCTTTGGATGATTTAAGTACCTGAGCAAGGATGCGGTCCTGTGTCCTGAAGTTGCGTATATTCACATCGCTGAATGTCGCCGTGTCCCCCTCTGGTACTTTGTAACCTATGTCGCCGAGGACTGGGAATGCTATATAGTCGCCGCCACGACCAACGGGATTCACGTTGACCTCTCCCGCTTTCTCGCCGTTGACGAATATATTGGTCCATCCGAGGACTGAAGTTAACCTTACCTGGTATTCCCGTTGGTTGCCGGTTGATGACGGAATGTCGAAAGTTGCCAATGGCGCACTCTTGGCATCGTCAGGATGGTAGCCTTTTCGGTAAACTTCAAGCTTGCTTGTCGGAGCTGATGAGGTGATTTTGATTTCGACATATGAGCTGTCGCGGGCGTTTTCTACCTGAAAAAGATTCATGTCGGATGATAATAGGCGAGGGTCGTTGGCTCCGTATATGAAACTTGCTTCGCCGTTGTCGCCGCTTATTTTAAGATTGTAGTCGATGCAAAATACCGGTAGATAGTGTGGTGATATGGTTGCGCCGTCGGTATCGTCGGCGCTTATCCACTGCGCTCCGTTCCAGCTGTTCTGATCCATGATTCCGGTCTCGAACCATGACGAGGTGCTATTGCTTTCACCCTTCTTGTTCCATACGGTTATAGTCCAATTGTATCGGGTGCGAGGTCGCAGGGCAGTCCCTTGATAGGGGATATTGATGGAGTTTCCGGTATTGATCTTACCTGAATTCCACATTTCGTTGCCGTTCTCGTTCCTGACTATTATCTGATAAGCTTTCTGAAAAGAATGTTTTCCCGGATTTGGGTCATCCATCTTCCAACTGAAAATAGGGCGTGGATTGTCTATCCCCATTGGGGTGACAGCATGGTCAGTCAGCAAATCGGTTACTTTAAACTCCGCATTGGCAGTGGCAAACACACTCCATAGCGATAAAAATGTAATAATTGGTCGAAACATGTACTTCAAGGTTAGGTTAATGCACCGCAAATATAATAAATTTGAACGATTCTGCCTAATTAACTTGCTCTTAACCGTTTTCTTGCATAGTGCTGAGTGCAAATCCAATGCAATATAAGGTTAAATATGGTTAAATTTTTGCTGAGTGAAAGGAATTGATGTAATTTTGCACACTTTTCATAGCAAATCTACGGGGCTGACTGGCTTTGACAGCGTGTAGAGGTGGTGTGTAAGCATGCAGAGCAATGATGGCTA
>DAAL01000144.1:0-2389 GCA_001701065.1 Bacteroidales bacterium GP4 | reverse complement strand
TGGCGAAAATAACTACGCTCTTGCTGCTTAATCGAAGCACAGTAGATTAGCTTAATCTCCGCCACAGTTGTGGAGACAAGACATCGCCCGATTGTCCTCTTCTCGAGACTAATCGACAAGGCGGTGCAGATAAATCGAGAATAGGGAGTCGAGAGCCTTGCATGACTTCCGAAGTTTTTAAAGGCTAAGGTGTCGGTTGGTGGTCTTAATCCTGCCGGCTCTCGAAAACCAAGTTAAGACTAAGCATGTAGAAAGCACATTAGTTCCGCGTTTGGACGAGGGTTCAATCCCCTCCAGCTCCACTATGTACTTCCGAACTAATTCGGAAAATTCGAGACAAACCTCGGACTATCAGATAGTTCCGAGGTTTTTTTATGTCTAATCCTATCGGACTAAGGACTGATATAAGACCTAAAAAAGACCTTCTCGGACGGCTATTTGTCACTAAATCGTTTCAAGTTTTCTTGTGACGAAAATTGTGACAAAAATGTGACCGAAAACAATGCAACTAATTGGTGTTCAAATATATCCAAAGACCTAACTCAGACGCAAGTCGGAAAATCGGCGACATTTTAACCAGCTATCCCCGATGTGTTAAAACGGCTGTCCGACACGATGTCTGACAATGCAATCTAATTCTGTGATTTTCGCGGTGAAAAGCATCGTCCGATGTAAGTCGCCTATGTTAAAAATCGCGTAAGTCGCTTATATGGCGTGAGTTTGACTTTCAAGCGTCCAATCGAAAATAATGTCAAACTCGTTATCATTACATCCAACCGCATAACGCGGATAATGATGACACTAAATCCAAAGCGAAAATGAAAAAGAACACATTCAAGATTCTTTTCCATATCCGTGGCAACTATAAGAATAAGGAGGGCAAGTGCCCGATAACTATTCGTATTGCCGTGAACGGAGAATACGAGAGAATCAACTCCACAGTAGCAGTGGAACCGGAACTATGGGATGTCAAGGCTATGAAGGCTATCGGACGCTCTGCAAAAATCCTTGAAATCAACAAGCGCCTCGAAGACATGAGGGTCGTTCTCAAAGAACATTACTACGACATCCTCAACCGACATGGCTACGTTACAGCCGAAATGGTGAAGAACGCCTTTACCGGCATCACCGCCAAAGAGGAATCGCTGGTACCTCTCTATCTTCAGCACCTTGAAGATACCAAGAAGCTCATAGGTATCAGCAAGGCAAACCCTACCTATCAGAAATACGAGCGGATGTACCGCCGCGTGGTGGAGTTCATGAAGAAGAAATACAATATCACCGATATTCCCCTTCGTGAAATCAAGTACCAGTTCATCGTGGATCTTGAGTTCTTCCTGCGCACTGAATACGGTTACAGCCAGAACACCACCTACAAGTGCATGAAATTCTTCAAGCAGGTCATCAACAAGGCAATCAGGGCCGGTCTGATTTTCGTTGACCCCTTCAACGGATATAAAATCTCCGTGCAGCGCGTTGACCGTGGCTTCCTGACGGAAGACGACCTGAAAAAGATGATGGAAAAGGAGTTTGCCTCCAAGCGTCTGGAACAAGTACGCGACATCTTCATCTTCGCCTGCTTCACCGGGCTGGCATACATCGACCTCGCCAATCTCCGTGTAGATAACATCCAGAAGATGTTCGACGGTCGCCTGTGGATAGTCACCCACCGTCAGAAAACCGACACGAAAGTGACGGTGCCGCTGCTCCCTCCGGCACTCAAAATCCTGAAAAAGTACGAGGGCAAATATCTGGACGGTCAACTCATGCCTATAATAACGAACCAAAAACTAAACTGCTATCTCAAGGAGATAGCCGACATCTGCGGCATCGAGAAGAACCTCACTTTTCATCTGGCCCGCCATACATTCGCCACGACGATGACGCTCGGAAAGGGTGTGCCGATTGAGTCTGTGAGCAAGATGCTCGGCCACACGAATATCCAGACGACGCAGATCTACGCCCGTATCACAAACGAGAAAATCAGTCACGATATGGAAAATCTCGCAAAAAATCTCGGCAGTCTCGATTTCAGTTGATATACAGCTAACCCGTTGACGGAGCGTCGGCTATATATCAATGGCCGGCGCTTTGTCTTTTCCATTCCAAAAATTATTTTCGGGAACGTTCCCGTAACGTTCCCAAGTGACCTTCCCGCGTCTGTATAACTTTGCCAGCGTAACACTAAATCCGAAAAAGAATGGAACAACAGATTACACTGGAAATGCTCTATCAGCGCACGGTCACTCTCGAAGAAACCCTGTCGTTGATACTCGCCCTCCTGACCAAAGAGGACAGGAAGAAGAAAGAGGCAAAGGAGGCAAAGGATGAAATATCCTCAATCCCGCCAATCCCCAATGCTATGAGCTTTGTTTCCAGCTCCTTAATC
>DAAL01000149.1:3586-12626 GCA_001701065.1 Bacteroidales bacterium GP4 | reverse complement strand
AGCCACATAGAACTGGAAAAATGCGTGGCAAGGCGCAAGATTCATCTCAGGGAGGTCAGCCACGTTCCATGAGCTTACGATGATGCGGCGCGAGTCAGGATTGTGCTTTATGTCCTCTATCGCCTGGCTTATCTGGTCGATGTGACCGCCGTTGTAGTCACGCCATGACCGCCATTGGTAGCCGTAGATGGGGCCCAGTGAGCCGTCAGCGTCAGCCCATTCGTTCCATATTCTCACTCCATGCTCCTGAAGATACTTTACGTTGGTATCCCCCTTTAGGAACCACAGGAGTTCGTAGATTATCGATTTCAGGTGCAGTTTCTTGGTTGTGAGCAGGGGGAACCCCTCTTCAAGGTTGAAGCGCATCTGGTAGCCGAACACGCTTTGGGTACCGGTGCCTGTGCGGTCACCTTTGTACACGCCATGTTCCCTCACATGGCGCAGGAGGTCAAGATATTGTTTCATTTTCTGTGATGTTATTATCGGATTGTATGGGAGAGGCTGCGCTTCCCGAGGTCATGGTAGTGCTTGTCCTGACTTTTGGGTTGCTGATTTTTTGAAACATGGGGAGCGACAGCTGTTTGCGCGACGGGGTGTAGAAGATGGCATTGTCCTCACATGCGTCAAGGCAGTTGAAGCAGTTCACGCACCGGGAGCCGTCCACCACATGGTCTATGAGGTCAATGCACGAAGCTTTGCAGGCGTGTTCACACTTGCGGCAGTTGGTGCATCGGTCAGTGTCGATGTCAATGTGCCACACTGACTGCGCCGACATATAGCCGAGCAAAGTGCCGATAGGGCATATGGAGTTACAATAGGTCCTGCCGTATTTCCACGCCGGGATGCTTATGGCTATTATGGGGATGAGCGACATCAGGGTCACAAGCAGTGTCGCGGTCACCACCGGAACGGCATGAACCGTCCACAAGCCGGTGGCTTCGCCTATTGAGCCTATGCCGTTGTCAAGCCACATGAGCGCAGGTCGCACTATATTCATCAGGAAGCGGCTATACATGCTTGCCGGATTCACCAGCAGCGGCACTATCGACAGTTCGAGCACGGCGCACAACACTATCACCACAAGGCTTACTTGCCGCCAGCGGATAAGCGGACGCGAATAATGGTAGTCGCGCGGGCTGCCCTTGCGGGAATTTTTACCTATATGTCCCACTATGTCAAGCAGCGTGCCTATGGGGCAAACCGATGAACAATAGATTCTGCCGAAGATGAATGACACGAGCATCCACAGCACGAGCATTCCAACGGCAAATCCGGAAACAATAGTAGGGAATATTTCAAACCGGCTCACCCAACCCACGTACTTTAAGAAAAAATCGGCATACTCCAGCCAAGGAAGTGCCAAAAGCACAAAGATGACCAGCGATACCGCTACACGGATGGTTTTAAGTCGGATTGTCCTCATTGACTCTATTTGTTAAGACGCTTCGTAATCCATGCTACTGCAATGGGAGCAAATATTCCTACAATGGTTATCCCCAGCCCTAACAAAATGGCTTTCATTATCGAAAGGCGTTCCGCCAAATATAGCGCAACGGAACATATTGTCCACATTATTAACACGGCAAGGATGAAGGAAACGGTTTTTCTCATTGTATGACTGTATTAATAAGTTACAAAAATACAAATATTCCACCATAATCCACTAATTCCGACTCAAAAAAACATCATTTCACCATAATTCCCCACGGTGCAAACCATGTGGTGCCCTTATATAACAAAAACGCATTGTCCCGGATGAGACAATGCGTTTTTATCATATTGGAGTTAAAAGCAGTTACTTCTTAGCTTTAGCAGCGGCTTTCTTTGAAGTGCCGCGGCGACGGTCGATGAGGTAAGCTACCGGTGAAGCAACGTAGATGGTTGCGAGAGTACCGGTGATTACACCGAACAACATTGCGAATGTGAAGCTGCGGATGGATTCACCACCGAGGATGAAGATACACAATAGCACTAACAATGTAGAACCTGAAGTGATGATGGTACGGCTCAATGTGGTGTTGATGGACTGGTTGACGATGGTGAAGAAGTCCTGGCTGGGATAGAGCTTGAGGTTTTCACGCACACGGTCAAACACAACCACGGTATCATTGATCTGATAACCAATCACAGTCAATATTGCGGCAATGAATGTCTGGTCAATCTCCATCGAGAAGGGGAGGAATCCCCAGAACAGAGAGTAGAAGCCGATGATGGTAAACGCTGTGAACGCTACGGCTGCAAGAGCACCCACTGAGAATGCCACGTTGTGAAATCGGAGTAGGATGTAAAGGAACATAGCGATGAGTGAAAGAATCACTGCTATGTAAGCGTTGCTCTTCATGTCGGCAGCGATGGTAGGACCTACCTTCTGTGAGCTCTGGATACCTACGTTTTCGTTAGTAGTCGAGAAGTCTTCGATTGACATTCCACCAAGTTCACTCTGGAGTCCGTCATAAAGGAGTTTGGTTATTTCCTTGTCCACGCCGTCAGTCTCTTCATTGATTTTGTAGTTGGTGGATATACGCACCTTAGTGTCATTGTCAATGGTGATTACTGAAAGTGAAGCGTCAGGGAAGAGCGGAGCAAGTTTCTGCTGAAGCTCGTGGGTCTTCACCGGATGGTCAAATTGTACGATGTAGTTACGTCCACCTGAGAAGTCGATACCCTGGTTCATGCCGCGCGCGAAGAGTGACACAATCACGATAACCACGAATAGTCCACACACCATGAACGCGCCTTTGCGCTGACCAAGGAAGTTGATCTTGGTGTTGCTGAGCATGTTCTTTGAGATAGGAGTGGTGAAGGTGAGAGCCTGGAACGGTTTGGTCTTTCCGAAACCGATGAATACCAAGCGGGTCAAGAACACAGCGGTAAAGAATGAACATACGATACCGATGATCAAAGTGGTGGCGAATCCCTTGATGGGGCCTGTTCCGTAAAGAAGAAGGATGACAGCAGTGATGACTGAAGTCAAGTTAGAGTCGAAGATTGCGGAGAAAGCGTTGCTGTAACCGTCAGCGATTGCCTGACCGATTTTCTTGCCGGCGCGAAGTTCTTCCTTGGCGCGCTCGAAGATAAGCACGTTAGCGTCGACTGCCATACCGAGCGCTAGCACGATACCGGCGATACCTGACAGGGTGAGCACTGCCTGGAAGGAGGCGAGAATACCCATGGTGAAGAACAAGTTGCACACAAGACCGATGTTGGCGATCAAGCCGGGTATTACACCGTAAATTATCATCATGAAAATCATGAGGAGCACGAGTGCTATCACGAATGAAAGGAATCCGTCGTGGATAGCCTGCTTACCGAGTGACGGACCGATTACGGTGTCGCTTACGATTTCCACTTTGGCTGCCATTTTACCTGACTTAAGCACGTTAGCCAAGTCCTTTGCGTCCTCAACGGTGAAGTTACCGGTGATTTGTGAGCGTCCGCCTTCGATTACCGAGTTGATGCGCGGGTAAGAGTACACATGTTCGTCAAGAACGATTGCCACGGGCTTACCGAGGTTGTTCTGAGTCACACGCGCCCAAGCCTTGGCACCGTCGCTGTTCATGTCCATTGACACATAGTTGCCTTGCATGGTGTCAAAGTCGCTTGTAGCTGACACAACCACGTCGCCGGCAAGAGCGGGTTTGCCGTTGTTGGACTTAAGGGCGATGAGGGTGTATATTTCAGCTTTGCGCACTGCATTGGTTACGGAGTCAGTGTATTGTACTTCCTGAGGCTTAACTTCCCAACGTAGTTTCAGGTTGGAAGGAAGGATGCGGGCTGCTGTGGGGCTTGCGATGAGCGAATCGATGATTTCGCGGTGAGCCTGAGTAGCCATACCCACTACCGGAGTTCCTGCGTAGCCTGAACCGTCGAAGTTGCCGAAGAAAGTGTTGACTGTGGCAGTTGAGTCGTTGCGCAGAGCATTCTCAAGAGCCATCAACTGGCTTTGGATTTCATCGAGAGTGTAGGTTTCGTAGAATTCCAGGTTGGCTGACGCTTTAAGAAGGTCGCGCACACGGTCATGTTCCTTTACGCCCGGAAGCTCAAGAAGAATCTGTCCGTCTTTTTCAAGCTCCTGGATGTTAGGCGCAACAACACCGAACTGGTCGATACGGTTACGGAGCACGTTGGTAGAGCTTGACACACGGTCCTTGACTTCCTGCTTTACAGTGCTTTCGACTTGTGAAGCCGATTCACCGCGCTTAGCGACGTTTTTGAACACTACAGCCATGTCGGCACTCGGATCGATGCGCTTGTATTGCTCGAAGAATGCAGCGACATAATCGCTTGTCTTGGATTTCTTAACTACTGAATCGGTGGCTGCGAGAACACGGTTGAAAGTCTTGTTGTCGTCGGCGTTGGCTATTGAACGCAGGATGTCAGGCACTGACACCTGTAGAATCACGTTCATACCGCCCTTTAGGTCAAGACCAAGCCCCACGCCCATCTTTTGAACTTGATTGAACGTGTAGCCGAATACCGGGTAAACTTTCTCTTTACCGATTGAATCGATGTAATTTTTGTAGGCTTTCTTATAGGCTTCGCCATTGGCGTTGCCGTTAGCCAAAACTAATGCATACTCGTCGGCTTTCTTTTCATATCGGTTGGTTACCCAAGAGAATGAAAGATAAAACAGACACACGAGTACCAAGAAGATTGCTATCACACCGGAAATCATACTTCCGGTAGTACCTTTACTTTGCATGTGCTGGTTTTGTGAAGATATTAAAGTTATTAAATTATTTTATATTTCCAAAGTGCAAAGATAACTCTTTTTTCCGTGATAAACGCTAAAATAGCGTGGAAAATGAGTGGTTTTAGCGGTTTTTTGTCATTTTACGCCCATAAAACCGGAGTTAATACACTAATTGCAGATTGTCTATCCACAAAATCATTCCGGGCATTCCTTCGAAAGCGGTGCCGCATCCCGATGAAGCCATGATGAGCATGTGGGTGGGTACGGCATCAGGATTGTCCCATTCCACTTCCTTCACTTGCACCATTTTTCCCTTGGAATTGCGTGCATAATATTTTGAAGTGAGTCCCATGTAATCCTTATAGGCGGGATGTGCCGATATGTCGCCGTACCGGACTTCTATGTCATGGGCGTTGACCCATCCTGCGGTGCTTTGCGAATAGCGTTCGCGTGCTGTGCCCACACGTTTGGCGTAGATGTTGCCTTTCTCGTCCTCCCATCGCCGCTGCAGCAACAGATACACTTCGGCATGGTCTTTGCCGGGAAGTTCTTTGGTGGAGGTGCCTGTGGCGCGCATGTTTTGCCCGTCAGCGGGAACATGCACCCTATAGTCGAGCCTGAGGGCATGAGGCCGGTGAGTGAATGGTATTCCCATCTCCATCTTGGAGTAGGGGCTTGAGGTGTTGCGTATCGGCTCGATGTTCTGACCCAGATATATGGAGCCTGACACGAGTACTTTCAGATTGAGCATTCCCAGCACATGGACTTCCTCCATGATAGTGGTGAGTTTGCAGCATCTACCTCCCGAGGGGTTCTCGTCGGGGAATACGGCGTTGCTGGCTTTTACCACGCCCATCACGTTTGCCATGACATTGGATGTTTCCCAGGGCGAACCGCCGGTGGATGTGTAGGGCTTGTTGCCGTCGATAGTGGCGTTGGGTCCTATTTTGTACACTTTCTTGGTTTCGCCTCCAAGCACTTTCGACTCATGGATGTTGCGTGTCACCCAATTCTCGAAGTCGGCGTATTTCAGCTTTTCTATTTTCTGTGCGTTTATGCCGGATGCTGTCGCCGCAATCAGCAGAATGGTTACAAGCGTTCTCATGGACGATGTATTAATGCTGTTGCCATTGCCGCTATGCCTTCGCCGCGCCCGGTGAACCCAAGGCGTTCGGTGGTTGTGGCTTTTACTGACACATCACTGACCGGCACGCCGAGGTCGGCTGCTATATTTTCCCTCATCTGCTCTATGTAGGGGAGCATCTTCGGGGCTTGCGCCATTATGGTCACATCGACATTGCCCGGGGCATAGCCTTCGTTTGCCAATAGCCGCACCACTTCCCGGAGAAGCCTGCGTGAGTCAGCGCCTTTATATGCCGGGTCGGTGTCGGGGAAATGATAACCTATGTCCCTTAACGCGGCGGCTCCCAAAAGAGCGTCACTGAGCGCATGTAATGCTACATCGGCATCGCTGTGTCCAAGGAGTCCGAGGTGGTAGGGTATTTTGACACCGCACATGAAGAGTTCGCGCTCTTCCACAAGGCGGTGCACGTCAAATCCGTTTCCTATTCTGATGTTCATAACAATGTATTATTATAGAGGAATGCATTGGCTGAGATTTGTTATCGTCGCCCGAAGATGTCCTTGATGCCGTCCATGTCAAACGACAGGGTGAAGCGCAGGGTTTGGTCGAGGGGCGAAGTCTGCGCGGTGGCTATCATGTAGGAAGCATCGATACGCACCACGTTGAGGGCGAATCCGGCTCCGAGTCCGAAGTATTTGCGGTTGCCTTTGAACTCATTTTCGTAATAATAGCCGGCGCGGAGGAAAAATTGCTGATTGTAGCTGTACTCTGCGCCCACTGACACATTTATTTCCCTGAGTTCCTCTTTGCCGCCGCCGGGAGCGTCACCGAACGACTTGAATATCGCGGTTATTGACGACATGTTTTCCCAGTCCTGCACAGCGTCGATATACTCTTCCTGTCCTTCAGGAGTATCGGGGAAGTCGCTCTCACGTGGTTTTGTGGGAACTAAGAGCTTGTTGAGGTCGAGCGAGAGGGCAAGATTGTGGTAGTCGGCAAGCGGAAAGGTGAATGTGGTGCCGAGACGAAGGTTGGCTGGGAGAAAAGCCGGGTTTTCGCCGTTGTTGAAGCTTACCTTGGAGCCAATGTTGGATATGTTCCATCCCCATGACCACTGGCACTCGTTGCGCCCGATGATGGGGTAGGTGGTGAAGTAACCCGATATGTCGGCTGAGAAAGCTGATGCTCCCGTGTTCTGGTCGCCGGCGTAGGACGTGGAGAATCCAAGTGCCGAGTAGATGTAGCGTAACACTACGCCCATAGAGTATTTTTCGGAGAGTTTACGTGAATAACCCACGTCAAATGACAGTTCATAAGGGTTAAGGCTTTGCCCCGAAGATATATCATCGCCCGTAGTCACTTCGCCGAGGGAGAAATAACGGAGCGACGCGCTCACTGCCTGATTGTCGTCGGAGCCAAGTTTCCAGTAGCCTGACAGGTTGGCGAGGAAGATGTCATTGACTATTTTTCGCAGCCAAGGGGTATAGCTGAGCGACACTCCGGCGTTACTGTAGGCAAACGCGTATTTCGACGGATTCCAGAATTGGGAGTTTACATCGGGGTCAGTGGCGGCTCCAATGTCGCCCATGGATGCCCCTCGCGCATCGGGTGCGATGCTCAGTGAGGTCACACCTGTCTGCACAGGGTTGAACTCGTTCTTTGTCTGAGCCGCCAAAGGCTCCGACAAGAGTGCCGCCGCTGTCACAAGAAGTAAATATAGACTGGTCTTTATTGCTCTCATATATTATATAGGTGTGAAAAGCCCTCTCCCGACATGGGAGTACTTCACATTAACTATAACTCTACAACCTGCAAAATATTGCCTTGCATGGGAATCTGCCTGCAAAAATCTTAATAGTTTCCTAATCCACTCACCTCGTTAACAGTGAATAATTTGCAATTATCCATAAAATAGTTTAAATTTGCAGCATAATCTTATCACAACAAAACAATGAAAAAGTATTTAAAATTTGTAGCGGCTATGTTACTTGGTGCCGCTTCCGTTACATCCTCAGCACAGAGTTTGACAGATCCTTATCTCTTTAACCATCTTGGAGTGGATGTGAATGTAGGTACACTTGGTGTCGGATTTGAGTTCTCCACTCCGGTTTCGCATTTTGTGACTATGCGCGCAGGTGCTACTTTCATGCCTAAAATAACATTTAATACTGATGTGGACGGTTCTTACACTGCCACAATCCTGAACCAAACCCAAACTCAGGATTTCACTATGGATGTCGAGGGTAACCTCAGCCGTGCACAAGGACATGTAGTGTTCAATATCTATCCTTTCGCATCGCATTCTTCTTTCTATGTGGCTGCCGGAGGTTACTTCGGAGGCAACAAAATCCTGAAGATTAGCGGTCATAGTGATGAACTCGCAAATCCAGCAAATGACAACCCGATGGTTGAAATCGGTGACTATAAGATTCCGGTGGATGCTCAGGGTAATGTGAAAGGTGGACTTCGTGTGAACAGCTTCCGTCCCTATCTTGGTCTTGGTTTCGGTCGCCCCGTGCCTCACGGACGATTGAACTTCGGTGTGGAACTCGGTGTGCAGTTCATGGGTAAAATGGAAGTGTACACTGATTACGGTACCATCGATGACTTCATTGAGGATTCTGACGACGATTGGCAGAAGTGGATTGACAAGCTCCAGGTTTATCCCGTCTTGAAGTTTACTCTAAGCGGCAGAATATTCTAAACAGTTTCTTTGAAGCTGTTGTCAAAAATAAAAAAGGTGGTTGTCCTTGCCGGGCAACCACCTTTTTTATGTCATATCATCTATTTGGTCCTGTTCCAGAACACGGGAATCAGAATCAGGATAAGAATGGGGGTGAGTAAGGAGGGCAGATAGTTTATGGCAGTGACAGTTGGGAATGCATCACCCGGCACTATATCTTTCATGAACTCAAGCCATCCGGCTACTCCTATGACTATCCCTATGATAGTGATGATAAGTTCAGCCTTCAGCAGTTGTGAACGGAAATGGGTGTCGTCGCCGTTAAGAGCTTTTACAAATGC
Source organism: Bacteroidales bacterium GP4 (assembly GCA_001701065.1). GTDB lineage: Bacteria > Bacteroidota > Bacteroidia > Bacteroidales > Muribaculaceae > Muribaculum. The sequence continues at coordinate 3,825 of DAAL01000149.1, read as the reverse complement.
AGGGGCGAATATGTTGGCAAACGGAATTACTAATCCGAGCAGTGTCAGCAACAGCATCTTTCTTTTCTGTGACATAATATAATAGTTTTATAGTGTTACGGCACAAAGGTAACGAAAGATTCTTTTCCCGCCAAATCCTCTGAACTCAGATGTCGAGGTTTCTTATAAAAGAGCATCCCGGCAGTCAAGAAATCAACCATCGGGATGCTTTAGAGCGGAAGACGAGGCTCAAACTCGCG
>DAAL01000149.1:0-3570 GCA_001701065.1 Bacteroidales bacterium GP4 | reverse complement strand
TGCTCTATCAACTGAGCTACTTCCGCAATGCAATAAAAAAAGGTTGTGGGCGAAGATGGATTCGAACCACCGAAGGCATAAGCCAGCAGATTTACAGTCTGCCCCATTTGGCCACTCTGGTATTCGCCCTGACCGTAAATGTGGCTACAAAGTTAGGAATATCTATTGTACTTTGCAAACAAAATCAATCATTTTTATCGCTGCTTCCGCTGCTTCGGTGCCTTTGTTGCCGAGTTTGCCTCCTGCGCGGTCTATAGCATCCTCCTCAGTGTCAACGGTTAGGACACCGAATATCACCGGCGTGTCACAGCCGGCGTTAAGCATAGTCATGCCTTGTGTCACGCTTTGGCACACATAGTCGAAGTGGGGTGTTCCGCCACGGATTACGCAGCCGAATATGATTACGGCTGAGTATTCGCCTGTTTCGATGAGGTGAGAAGCCCCGAAGGTCAGTTCCACAGTTCCCGGCACGGTGAATGTGTCGTACTCCACGCCCTGAGCGTCGAGCAAGTCAGTTGCGCCTTTGGTCAAGGCTCCGGTGATGTGGCTGTTCCATTCAGCAGTCACTATTCCTATGCGGCAGTCTTTGGGGATTTGTGGCAGAGTGCCTTTGGGCGCTCCTGTCGAAAGTGATGTAGACATATTAATAAGGTGTTTAATAATTAGCGGGGAAAAAATTTGTACCAAAGTCGAAGTACATTCAGCTTGTTCATGCTGTCGTTGTCCAGAAGTGTCTTTATCTCTTCCGTTTCAGCTTTGGCTTTTAGTTTAACAGCTTTTTGAAGGAGAGTGTTCAGCAGATGCACTCCTTTGGAATGGGAACCGCGTGCGTTTAACAACGCTTTGCCCAAGTCGATGGACAGGCGCAGATGGCGGTGGGTGAATTCCGGCTCCATTTTTGTGAGAAAACGCATTGCCTTGGCGAGATACTGGATGCTGTCGCGGTATTTACCCATTTTCTGCAGCGTCACTCCTTCAAGCGCAAGCGAGTCTATCAGCATGGAAGTGGCTTCTCCTGCACCGTCCAGGGCAAGCTCCGAATATAGCGATGTGGCAACTTGGTAGTGGGCAAGCATGTTGGCTTGCTTGATGCGCGATTTGAATGCCGATGTGACAGCGTTCACTGCAAATGTGTGGGCTGAGGAGTAACGTTCCGATGCAATTGATGTGAGACGTTCAAATATCTTGATGGATTTATTCAGGGAACGTTCGGCGGGTTTATACTCGTTCCGTTCCACATGAATCAACGCAATGTCGTACAACAGGGAGCCGAGCACTTCGAGGAATGCCTCGTCCTTGCGGCGCGGTTCTTCCGACAGAAATGTGACCGCATCGGCTGCATAGGCTATTGCGGTGTCGGGCTGATTGTGGGTCACGAGCAACGATGCTGCCAGCTGGCAAGTGACACCTTTGGTAAATGGTGAAGCTGTCACGGAGTCCGTCACTGACTTGGTGAAGCTGAGAAAATCATCGACAGCTATGGAGCGCACTTCCTGTTTCATCGAGTCGTAGAACTCATTAAACGTGTCAGCCGGCACATCCTGTTCCAAGAGGACACTGTGATGCGGCACTGACTCTCCCTTGGCGGCAGGGATGAAAGCTGAGTTGAGCGAACTGTACTTCATGGCGTGATGCATTACGGTGATTACATTGAAAGCAGTTGCGACTTGTCGCCCCAGTCTTTAGCGTTGTTCACAATCTGTGACATAAGGTCCTCGTCAAGACAGTCCATTGTGTCGAAAGTGATGTCATTGGCTATGATGGCATCAACTATTCCGGCTATGGCACCTGCGTTCCACGGAAGGCGGTCAGTGATTTCGCCGGTTTCGACTGACGAAACGAGTTTGCGGCTGAAGAATGTAACTTTACGGTTTTTATTTTCTATGTTCAGCAGATTGAAGCTGTAGAACACTATATTGTCGTGGTACACTTTGGCGGCATCGTCTTTCCCGAAGATGGTGGGGAGATCGTTGTTGAATGTCACCACGAGGTTGGCTGCTTCGAGGTTTTCAAGGATGGACGGCATGACACGTGTGATACGCGGCACGCTTTCAGGACGAAGCGACGGCATATACACAACTATGGCTTTGCGTTCTTGCGCATACTTGATAATGTCAAACAAGCGTGTGCGCACTCTTGGATCAAGTGAATAATATCCTCCGAATATCACAATATCGTCAGGGTCAATGCGGGGCCACACTGTGTCGAAATTCTCCTGGGGATATTTCCCGTAGTACACCCGGTCACGGCTTAAGCCGTCCGAATAAGAGAATATAAGGGTGGACGGTGTGGAGCCTTCGGTATATCGGTCGATAGAGCGGGTGTTGACTTTATGCTTGTTGAGAAAGTCTATCACCATGTTGCCCACATGGTCATTGGCGGCTTCCGCCACATAGTAGACCTCCTTGTCGGTCTCGCCGAGCAATGCCGCAGCGTTAAGCAGTTTGCCTCCGGGATATGCCTTTACCGGAGTATTGTCGTGAAAAAGTATGTCAAGAATACATTCGCCTATTGCGATAATTTTTCTCATATTATATTATTGTGCGTTTTGTTTGTGTTCTGTTATTTTTCGTCACGTGATTTCTTTCCGAGATATCCGCCGTGGTGCCTTAGCGCATAGTCCTGGCGTGAGAATCCTGTGGCGTTCATCACATTCACCACGAGCACATCGCCTATCACAGTCATCATAGTGGTGGAGGTGGTGGGTGTCAGTCCTAACGGACACACTTCGGGCGCTCCTCCGGTGGCAAGTGTCACGTCAGCCATCTGTGAAAGTTCGCTGTCGGGGTTGCCGGTGATTACGATAAGCGGTATTTGTGGATATAAATTGTGGGTGAGGTGTACCAAGTCGATAATCTCACGTGTTTTGCCGGAGTTGGAAATCAGAATCATCACATCGTCGGGCTGAAGCACACCGAGGTCGCCGTGCTGTGCCTCTGAGGGATGAAGATTTATGGCGGGAGTTCCGGTTGAGGAGAATGTGGTGGCGATATTCATCGCTATCTGCCCGGCTTTGCCCATTCCGGAAGTTACCACTTTTCCATGGCGTTGGTGAACATGCTTCACGATTAGGTCGACTGCACGTTCATAAGCATCGGACACGGGAATGGAAGCGATAGCTTCGCTTTCGCGCCGAAGAATATCACGCATAGATTGTTGGATGTCCATATTAATTTGACTATTTTCCAACAAAGATACGCACTTTTCCCCGAATATCGAAATTAATTCATTTTGAATAATCGGACAAAATCGCCGCCGACGATATCCCACCACGGTGCAAACCGTGGGTGCGGAGATACATTGCCGGGCATTGGACGGTGTGGGCTGGACGTGTGACGGCATCGGAGATGCCGATTTTTGCTTAACCCCATGCGACTGATAAAGGAGCTTGGGGACGCGGAGATATCACCTCCCATCCCCCGGAGCCTCGGAGAGGCGACCTTTCGGCAAATCGTCGAAGACGATGCATCATTGTAAGCCTCGCATTGAGCGTGAGCGAAATGTGGGGTGGCTACGATATCCACCACCAACAAAAAACATCGAAGATGTTTCTTAATTGTTCGCCCAATA
>DAAL01000184.1 GCA_001701065.1 Bacteroidales bacterium GP4 | reverse complement strand
TTCATCCTACGTCGAAGCAAGCCGCTACGACCTGCTGTTCACCTTATACAATGAATACAGCAAGCTGTCGGGCGGCATAGAAAGTTTTGACCGCTTCGTGTTCTGGGGCGACATGCTGATTAGCGATTTCAACGATGTCGACCGATACCTGGTGGATGCACAGCAGCTATTCAAAAACATCAAAAATCTAAGAGAGATAAACTCGGATTTTTTATCGGACGAACAGAAAGAGATAATATCCAAATACTGGGATATAGAGTTGCCGCAAAATCCTGCCGGAAGATTTTGGACTCACGTCATCGATGACGGCAAGCCCCACGATAACCGTGATGCCTTTATTCAACTGTGGGAAATACTTGGGCCGCTATACAACAATTATCGGGAAAGTCTTTCCCGACGCGGTCTCTGCTACTCCGGCATGGAATACAGGCATGTGGCTAAACGCATTTCCAAGATGTGTAAAGATGATTTCCCTTATGAAAGAATAATCTTCTCGGGATTCAATGTGCTTTCATCGTCCGAATTGTCGATTTTTGAGAAACTTCGAGACATAGGCATTGCCGATTTCTATTGGGACTTCGATTTTCCTGTACAGTTCAAGGAAAACACTTCAGCTTCGCATTTCATAAGACGCTACATCGATGCTTTTCCGTCAAGATACGATATAAGCATTGATGTCGACGACATCCCCGACATAGAAATCATAGGAGTGCCGTCCAATTCATCCCAGACAAAAGTGGCGGGAAAAATTCTTGACGAAATGATATCATCAGGCGAGATAGCCAATCCTGACAACGCCATGGACAACGCCATGGACACCGCCGTTGTGCTGCCAGCCGAAGAACTTTTCATGGAGTTGCTTCACTCGTTGTCTCCGTCACTGTCGTCCATAAACATCACCATGGGCTATCCGCTAAAGCTGACACCGGTGGCGACCCTGCTGCAGACTATCACTTCGCTGCATCTGCGATGCCAGTGCATCAGAGGCAAATGGTGTTTCTTCTATGAGGATGTAAGCGATATGGTTTCGCACCCGCTGTTAAGAATGATCGACTATGACACCTGCGAGGCTATCAGGTCATTCATTGACGAAGAGAGGATATTCATGTTGCCGTCCGACACACTCATCGCCCGATTTCCCGCGTTTAAAGTGTTTTTCCTCCCGGTGGAGGATTTACGCTCACTGTCGGCAGTGTTCTCTTATATATATAATGTCGTCGATTTACTTATTGACAGCATAAGCAATCTGCCAGATGCAGGCGACATGAATCTTGAAAAGGGTTTTCTGACACGCTACAGATTATCCATCGACTCTATCTATAACGCTATCGCTCATTACAACCTTTCGATGAAGGAATCCACGCTGTTCCATCTGCTTGAAAAGGTCACATTGGGCGAAAGCGTCAATTTCGTAGGGGAACCGCTGAAAGGTCTACAGATAATGGGTGTTCTCGAAACCCGTTCTCTTGATTTCGAGAATGTGATCATGCTGTCGATGAACGAAAGAATCTTTCCAAGAAAGCTTATAAACCGCTCGTTTATCCCCAATAGTCTGCGAAGCGCCTATGGTATGTCCACCTCCGAATTCCAGGAATGCATCTTTGCTTACTATTTCTATCGTCTTATCGCACGTGCATCTAAGGTCAAGTTGCTTTATGACACACGCACTTCGGGGCTTCGGGGCGGCGAAATGTCACGGTATCTATACCAACTTGTCTATTCCTTCCCTTCCGATAAAGTCAAGATAGTTAATGCGAGTTTCGATGTAGCAGCCATAATGCCGTCCGAGGCTTTTGAAATCGAGAAGGACGAGAACGTGATGAACATTCTGAACCGCTACCTAAGCCAAAACGAAAACCGTCGATATCTCTCGCCGTCGGCAATAAACACTTATTTGAACTGTCCGCTTCAATTCTATTTCCAGTACGTCCAGCGCATAAGCACTAAGGACGAACTTGTCGACTATATGGACGAAAGCACTTTTGGCTCCATAGTGCATGCAGTGGCAGAGGAGTCATATAAACGAATTAAGCAGGACCGGCACGAAGTGAAAATCACGAAAGAAGTGCTTATGTTACTTAAGAAGGAGGAAATTCCGCTGCAGCGCATCATCACCAATTGCGTGAACAAGCTATACAACAAACTACCCAATAATAGTGCCGATGCCGGTGCTTATGAAAATCAGTCGCCACTTCAAGGCGAAGCGCGCATATTAGGCGAGATAATTAATGATTTCATCAAGCAACTTTTCACCTCCGAGATGAACCATGCTCCGTTCTATTTCGTGGAAGGCGAACAGGAATTCATGACCACATTACCTCTCAACGGTTCGGTAAGATATAACCTAAAAGGAACCATTGACCGTATTGACCGCCTTGAAAACGGCGATGTTCGCATTATCGACTACAAAACCGGCAAAGATGAAATAAGTGTGAATGACATCGAAGAACTTGTCACGGCAAAGGATGAGCGTCACGGTCATAAAAAGGGAGTATTACAGTTGTTTCTATACTGCAATGCCTATGCCAACATAAAGGGATATGACGGAGCTATCACTCCCCGCTTATTCCTTTTCAAAAAGCTGCATAGCGATGGACTTGAACCGGTGACGATAAACAAGGAGGAGTTAAGGGACTTCCGTGACTATAACAATGAGGTAATGGACCGGCTCAACGAAAAGCTACGCACCCTCTTTGACCCGGAAATTCCATTCAAGGCAACTCCCTCGGAATGTCATTGCAACTTCTGTAACTTTAAAATCCTTTGCGGACAATCAGCTTCGTAAACTTCTATGTCAGGAATCTATATACACATACCGTTTTGCCATTCCAAGTGCAGTTACTGCGACTTTTTCTCCACGCCTGACTCCAAGTACATGCAACGTTATATAGACGCAGTAATCAAGGAGTGGGAACTTAGGAAGCATGAGCTTACCGGGGCGTTAAATACTATATACATCGGGGGCGGAACACCATCCATTCTTCCATTGGACTTACTGGAGCGTTTAGTTACGGCGTTACCCCGGCAGAATATTCTCGAATTTACCATCGAAGCTAATCCTGAGGATGTGACCCGGGAATGGATCGAGGGAATTAAGAGCATGGGGATTAATAGGATCAGCATGGGCGTGCAGTCATTCAATGACGATGAGCTTAAGGCTGTCAACCGCCGCCATTCATCAATGCAGGCTCATAGAGCCATTGGATTGTTGACTGCTGCAGGGATTACCGATGTAAGCGTGGATGTGATTTACGGGCTTCCTTTACAGACCTTATCATCGTGGAGAAGCTCACTGGATGCCCTGCTTCAGTACCGGCTTCCCCATTTGTCGGCATACGCTCTTTCTTATGAACCGGGGACCCGGCTATATGCACAACTGATAGCAGGTAAAATCAAAGAAGCATCCGACAGCCAGTATGCGGCAATGTATGATACCCTGATTGAACTTACCGAGAGAAACGGCTACGAACATTATGAGATTTCAAACTTTGCTCTTCCCGGGCATAAGGCTATACATAACAGCCATTATTGGAATTTCACTCCTTATCTCGGATTAGGATGCTCTTCCCACAGCTTTGACGGTTCTTGCAGGAGATTCAATCCTTCCAATATAAAGAAATATGAGGAATCGCTTGAATCCGGTAAAGTGTGTTACGAACAGGAGGACGAGAATCCCGATGAACTTTACAACGACTATATAATCACGCGCCTCCGGACATCGGACGGAATAGCGTTCAATGATTTTGTAAAGCGGTTCGGTGCTGATGACCTTGATGCAATGCTACGAACAGCCGCACCTCATTTAGCGTCCGGTAATCTGGAAAAGAGCGACAGCGGAATTAAACTCGCCCGACGGGCAGTGTTGATTTCGGACAGTATTCTCAGGGAACTTATCCGTTAATCGTGATGATAGGGTTCTCCTTTCAGAATGGTCATTGCACGGTAAAGCTGCTCGACGAAGAATAGCCTTACCATCTCGTGGGAGAAAGTCATCTGCGAAAGGGATATTTTGTCGTTGGCTCTCGCATATACGGCATCGGAAAAACCATAGGGCCCCCCTACTGAAAATATTATTCGTTTGGGACCGGCTACAATCTTTTTATCGATATATCCGGCAAATCCACGTGAGGTCATCTCCTTTCCTCGCTCGTCAAGGAGTATCAGAACATCGCCCGGTTGGATTCCGTTGAGAATCTGAGCCCCTTCAAGCTCCTTTTGTTGCGATTCAGTATATTTTCCCGATTTTATGTCAGGCAATGTTACAATCTCAAACGGCACATAAAATCCCAGCCGCTTACTGTAATTCTCAATTCCCTCCACAAGATACCGGGCAGTAGTTTTACCTATCAATCTTAACTCAATCTTCATTCACTGTATT
>DAAL01000231.1 GCA_001701065.1 Bacteroidales bacterium GP4 | reverse complement strand
ATTAAGCTAAAAAATAATGATGCCGGAAGCACAGTGTTCCAGTTGTCCACTGACGGCAAAATTTATAGGATTGACAATCTTAGGGCACATATCACTAATATTATAAAATATGTGATGGGGGACGATACAAATGTAAAGTTGGTTGAGAACTCGGAACTTTCTTTCTATTCTACCGCCGGGAGTGTGATGATTGATAAGTCGGATTTGTCAGGAACATTCACCGATGAACAGTTCACAACAATCAGTAACAATGTGGGTACTATCACTACTTATCTTGACGGAGTGTGCTACTATACCACTTCCATCATGCATTTTGGAGAAGAGTTGACTCCGTGGGATAAAAAGACTGATCCATCGAAATATGATTCTGCGGAAAGATGGTTGGGACGTTATGGAGTGTTGCGTAACAACTGGTACATGATTGATGTGGAAAAAATCTCGACACTTGGTTCGGCAACAGTGCCTGACCCGGTAAATCCTGATGTGCCTGTCGATGAGAAAAACTATCATATTGATGTGAATTGCAATATCTTCTCGTGGGCGAAGCGTGTTCAGAGTGTGGATCTATAAACAAAATGCATAAAAATACAATATATGAGCATGAATAACCGGACACTGCTTCTGTTTTGCATGGTTGTGTGCTGGTGTTACATTACCGGTTGCTCCTTGTGGCACGACGATTTGCCTGAGTGTCCTTCGGGAATCGATATTGAGTTCGTGTATGACTATAATGTGCAGCGTGCCGACATGTTTGGTGACCATGTGGGAGGTGTGATTGTGAATGTGTTTGACGGCAACGATAACTTCGTATTGAGAAAAGAGGAGTGCAACACCGCGACCTCGCAACCGCTTTCCGCACCGGGCTACCGGATGCATCTTAATCTTGCTCCAGGTAACTATACCATAGTCGCACATGCCTTTCAACGAGGGTATGCCGAAGTCTTGTCCCGGACAGGCGCAAAATTCCGTGTGCCTGACCTTAAACTGGGCGATACAATCGATGATCTGTATGCACGGCTTGACCGTAATTCCGCCGGTGAGGTGGAGCATGGAGGTGTAGCTCTCGACACGTTATGGCATGGAATGACGGAAGCACCGGTTGCAGTTAACGCATTGGAGGTGACTCCTGCAAGAATATCGCTTGCGCGTAACACCAACGACCTTCACATAACGCTTCATCAACTCGATTATCCCGGGGATATATGCGCCGATGACTTTGAAGTGTCGGTGATGGATGCTAACGGTAAGCTTTGCAGCGACAACAGCATTGATCCGGATGACGGAACCATCGTTTATCGTCCGTTTGCGCAATGGACTTCCCGGTATCCGGATGATGAGGACCGCGAGGCGGAGTCACGTGCCGCCCACATGCAGTTGTCCCTGTCAAGGCTTGTATATAATCCCGAATCAGCCAGATTGTCGGTGCTGCTGATACAAAGCCGAGGCTCCGGCGAGGAGATAGCACGCATAAATCTTCCTAAGTGCCTTGCGCAGGGACGCAATTATTTTGAATTGCAGAATTATACACCGCAGGAGTTCCTTGACCGGGAGTACAGTTATAATCTTGATTTTTTCCTGAAGGGCGACTACTGGGTCTATGCCCGTCTTGGAATTTCGGTGCTTGGCTGGAACATGAGAATCCAAAATGCTGACTTATAGGGTAGATAAGTATTATGAAAGAACACCGGGGCGCACTGTAAAAAGTGTGTCCCGGTGTCAGTTTATGGATATGTATTAACCCCTTAGAGATTTGCCTCCATTAAGAATTTTTCCATGTCGAGAGCGGCGCGGCATCCCGAACCCGCAGCTGTGATAGCTTGCTGGTAATGGGGGTCGCATACGTCGCCTGCCGCAAATACTCCAGCCACGCTTGTCGCTTGATTATTTCCGGGAAGGATTATGTAACCTTGGTCATCAAGGAGAATATGTCCCTTGAAGATGTCGGTATTAGGCTTATGACCTATGGCGAGGAAGAATCCGTCGATTTTTATATCCACTTCTTTCTCCTTGTCGGTGCCCATGTGTTCTACAAGATGCGCGCCTTCCACAAATCCGTCGCCGTATAGACCACGTGTATTGGTGTTGAAGAGGATGGTGATATTGTCCTTCTCCATCACGCGTTTCTGCATGACCTTGGATGCGCGTAGATAGTCTTTGCGCACAATCAGATACACTTGTGAAGCAAGGTTGCTGAGATATAACGCTTCTTCGCAAGCGGTATCGCCTCCGCCCACTACAGCCACACGTTTTTTACGATAGAAAAATCCGTCACAAGTGGCGCATGCCGACACACCGGCTCCGTTGTATTTCTGTTCGTCGGGCAGACCGAGGTATTTAGCCGATGCTCCGGTGGCTATGATTACGGTCTCGGCGCTTATCTCTTTGCCGTCGTCGGCAGTGACTTTAAACGGACGTGAAGAAAAATCCACTTTTGTTATTACTCCGAAACGGAGGTCGGCACCGAAACGTTCAGCCTGCTTGCGCAAGTCATCCATAAGGTCGCTTCCCTGCACCCCCTCAGGATAGCCGGGGAAATTCTCTACTTCGGATGTTGTGGTAAGCTGTCCGCCGGGCTGCATTCCTTCATAGAGTATAGGCTTGATATTTGCTCGGGATGCATATATGGCGGCAGTGTAGCCAGCCGGTCCCGAACCTATTATTAGACATCTTGTCGATTCCATATTTGAATTTTTAGTTATTGTGTTATCTTAAATCCACTATCTCCGCTTTGGGAAGATATTTTTTATTAAAAACAAAGGTAGCCGCAGGATGGTTTATGCCGCCTTTAATGCTCTTTACATTGATGGTGAGCTTTGCCCCGTTGTCCATAGTCAAGACGATAGAGTGGGGGTAGCGGGTTGACGCATTGACTGTGAGCACGGCATTCTTTATCTGAACATTCCTGGGATTTTTCGGAGTAAGTTCAATTTTGTGGTATCCTGCCGACGCTTTCAGACTGCGGGCGTTATAAAGTTTCTTAAAAGAGTTTATGATAATCAACGGATTTATCTGCGCCAACTCATCGGGAGTAGGCTCCGTGATATTGACTTCATTAGTTGCTGCCGAATAAGTCCACTGGGTTCTGCCGTCGTACCATACTTTCATGTCGGGTGACGAAAGGCTGAATCTGTCGCCTTGAAGCGTCAGAGAGCCGGTCGTTGACTTATCATTGGCTGTGACTGAGTATTGAACTTCGACTGACGGAGTCGACGCAATCTTCCTGGCTGTCTCGTCAAGAATCGCAGCCGGAGTCTTTGCTCCTGCTGATAGTGCAGCCGCAGCCCGCTGTTTGCCGAAGCGGCTGATTT
>DAAL01000171.1 GCA_001701065.1 Bacteroidales bacterium GP4 | reverse complement strand
GCGTCGGCATCAGCCACTGCGTTGAGCAATTCGCTCTTTGACTGATACTTTTCGAGGAGTTCGAGTTCATAGCCTGCGTCCTCGATAACCTTGCGTATGCCGTCCACGGCTACTGACGCAAACGGTTTTTCGGTTGCTACCAATACTTTCATATCAATGCTTTTTTTCAAATTCTTTCATTGCTTCCACAAGCACCTTCACGCTCTCTATGGGAAGTGCGTTATAAAGTGACGCACGGAATCCGCCCACTGAACGGTGTCCCTTGATGCCTACGATGCCCTTTGTCGACGCAAAGTCTATAAATTCTTTGTCGAGACCGTCATATTCGGGCTTCATTACGAAGCAAACATTCATGATTGAACGGTCCTCGGGAACCACTGTGCCCACAAACATCTTGCTTGAGTCGATAGCCTCGTAGAGAAGTTCGGCTTTGGCGAGGTCCCGGCGTTCCATTTCCTTTACGCCGCCAAGCTCCTTATAGTACTTGAGGGTCTGCAGTGCGGAGTAGATGGGAAGTACGGGAGGAGTGTTGAACATCGAACCCTTCTTCACGTGGGTGCGGTAGTCAAGCATGGTGGGGATGGCGCGTTCAACGTTGCCGAGAGCGTCTTCCTTGACTATAACGATAGTCACACCGGCGGGCGCAAGGTTCTTCTGTGCGCCTGCGTAGATTACGTCATATTTTGACACATCCACCGGACGTGAGAAGATGTCGCTCGACATGTCGGCTACCAAAGGCACTTTCACGTCAGGCTCATGGCGCATCTCAGTACCGTAGATAGTGTTGTTGGTGGTATAGTGGAAGTAATCGGCATCCTCGGGAACCACGTATCCTTTGGGTATATAGGTATAGTTCTTGTCTTTGCTTGATGCCACTACATCTACTTCACCGAAGAGTTTTGCCTCTTTTATGGCATTGGATGCCCATGTGCCGGTGTCAAGATAAGCGGCTTTTTTCTTAAGCAGGTTGTAGGGTACCATGCAGAACTGAAGCGAGGCTCCGCCGCCAAGGAAGAGCACCTGATATCCTTCGGGGACTTCAAGTAGCTCTTTGACAAGCTGCTGTGCTTCCTCGATAACTGCTGTGAACTCTTTGCTGCGGTGGGAGATTTCAAGTATAGAAAGTCCTGTACCTGCAAAGTCTTTGATTGCCTCTGCTGTATTCTTAATAGTGTATTCACTAAGAATAGAGGGGCCGGCATAGAAATTATGCTTTTTCATATTCAGTAACTCGTTTTTAGTTGTTCAGGTTGCAAATATAGTGAATTTTAATTTAGCAACTATGCATTTTGCAATAAATTTACAACAATTACTGAAAAATTTCCATAATTGGGGCAAAATAGTATAAAAAATCCGCCGCATCCCGATGAATTTCAGATGCGGCGGCAGGGTCGGTAATCGAAAAAGCTGTAGGCGTTAGTTTTCCTTGTCCGGGATTTCTACCTTGATGGAATCGTCAAGCACTGTTATGACCGGATGGTTTTCATCCTCGCTTATGATGGAATCAATCGAGGAGTCAGAGAGTGTTATATGCCCCGGACCGGGTGCCGGAAGCGTGAGAGTGTGCAGGGTGGAGCCTGTCACTTCGATAGTGTCCGATGCCGAGTACAGTGTCACATTGTCGCCCTTAAAATCCTTCAGAGATATAGTCAGAAAGTAGGATTGGGTATCGTCTAAGTTTATGTTAGGCGATTTTGACGTGGTGTAAAAGTCCACTATTAGCGGTGCGCTGTCGAAGGTGAAAGTGGTTTTCGTCTCTTTCCCGTCTTTATGCTCGGTTTGAATCTGATCGAGCGTCACGTCTACTGATTTATTTCCTGCGCTATCGGTGTTCTCGCTTATTCTCATGTATTTAGCCCATCCTCCGGGAATTTCCATATAGGTTGATTCCGATGTCGAGGTGTATATATTCAACTCTACAGGAATACTGTTGTATATTACACCTCCCATGTCGCCGGAAAACAGATTGAAATTTATGTTATCGGAGGTGGGTATCGGCATCTTTACCGTGCCTCCGCCGGAGCTGACGCGTATAGTCTGGGTGATTATGTGCGTATTGGTGGCGACAAATATCGTTACCGCTGCCATTGCCGCGATTATTACTCCTATCATTATATATGTTGTCTTTCTCATTTTTCTTGTGTTAGGTAATTATTATACTCTTTGAAAATCTCTTCGGGGGTTATGTGAAGCATGTGCGCCTTGCGGAAGAAGTCCTTCATCTCTCCTTCACGGAACAGGTCGTTGCGTGACTTGCGGATGTCATTGACTGCATTGTCGCTGACAAAGTAGCCTATTCCGCGTTTGTTGAAAATGTAGTTCTGAGCCTGTAGCCAGTCGTAGGCGCGCATCACCGTGTTGGCGTTCACTTCCACTATCATCGCGTATTCTCTTACGGAGGGGATGCGTTCATTCTCCTTGTAGGTGCCTTGGGTGATTTCGTCGCATATCCTTTCGGCTATCTGAATGAATATCGGTTTGTTTTCATTGAATGTCATGTCGTTTTCACTTTTTTATATGCGTTGCACCACATCGGTTTCCTTGAATCGGAAGTAAGGAAATATCCAGTTAAATAGAGTAATCGCTATAAATACACATATAAAGAGATTCTCGTAATCATTGGACACTATGCCTTCATTGGCTAAGAAGCCTTTGGATGAGATCATGGGGCGAATCACTACCAACCACACCAGGAATGCTTCAACCATCGAGATGACCCACATCATTATCGCTGTCTTTATGCATGAGAACCGCGGCCAGAAGGCGGCTCCCAATATGAAGAAGGATTGGGTGCACAAATATAATAGGACTAATTCAGGAAGGTTGAGATCCTTAAATGCGAAGATGGTCAGAATCGGCACTTCAGGATTGCGCCATATCATTGTGATTATACCGGTTGCCAACAGATCCATTAATATCCATCCTATGTAAAACACTATGGGACATATTATGACAAATTTTATCCATTGCGCAAGATACTTTTCAAGCATCGAAGCGGGGAGCATGAGAGTGTTGATTCTGCGGTCTTTAGTGCTTACGTCATTTCCCATAGTCGATGCAAACAAGCATCCTGAGCCGAAGAGAAATACAATGAACCAATTGCGTAATGTTTGTGTAGCGGGATTGGTGGATTCGTATACTACATATTGTGAACCATAATGGGGCAATATGGCGAATATGACCACGAGCATGGTTATCCACAAGAACGAGGTCTGGAGTATATAAGTCTTGAAATTGTTTCCGAGGTCATGTTTCATCACCAGTCCGAGGCGACGTAAACTCAATGTTTGATTTTTCATTCTGTGATGGAGTTAGAGTTGAATATTTTATTTAGTTCCTCCGGACTTGTCTTTATCACCATGTTGAATAGTGATTCAATGTTGACATTGCCTTGGGGAGTAGTGCCGTCATTGGGGATAATCATGTTGTATCCCTGCAGTGACGGTTGTGAGTAGATGGCTTTGCTGCGTAATTCCTGATTCTCGGAGTTTATGAAACTGAGGTGTTCCGATATATCCGATATCGACTTGTTGAGCAGGATTCTCTCGTTGCTCATTATCGTCACATGGTCCAGGAGCAGGTCTATATCTCTCACTTGATGGGTAGATATGACTATGGTTTTTTCCTCGTTCATGTTGGATGCTATGAACTGGCGGAAATGGCTTTTGCCCGGGATGTCGAGTCCGTTGGTAGGTTCGTCCATCAGATATAGCAGAGAATTGGTGGCGAGCGCGAAACTCATAAACACCTTCTTCTTCTGTCCCATGGACAGATTGTTGAGGTGGAGGTCTGGATTAAGCTCGAACTCATCAAGATTCCTTTTCATGTCCTCGGCGCTGAAGTTGGGATAGAACGGAGCATTGATTGCCACGTATTCTTTAAGCTTTATCGACGGAAGTTCCTCCTCTTCCGGTATCAGAAATGTGTGGGACAACACTCCGGGAGTGCGTAAGCGCACGTCGGTGCCGTCGAAAGTCACTTTGCCTTTCTGCGGTGTCAGCAGCCCCGCTATGAGATAGAGCAGGGTGGATTTGCCCACGCCGTTTTCTCCAAGCAGCCCGTAGATGCTGCCGGAAGAGAGTTGGAGGTTTAGTCCATCGAATATGGTTTTCTTTTTTCGGAAACCATAATGGAATGATAGGTTGTCAATTTTTATCATTGTCGTAGTGTATTAGTGTAATAGTACACCGCAAAGGTAGTGAACTTTTTCAATAACTTCCAAATATTTTTCCAAAAATTTTTCAAAAAAACAAAATTTCCCCCTCCCTCCACACAAAAATCACCTTTCTGAACTTTCTCGGAGCGGGGGCATCGTAAAATTGTTTGGAGAGGAAGCTCTCTTGCTACATATCGTTTTTGCTGAAGTCGATACATAATAATTATCCTTAAAGTGTTTTTAAGGATGGGAGAAAATGCGTAAATTTGCATAAAATATACTTGCAATGAGCGATATTAATGAAGTCTATGATTCATGGGACCGCGAGCACTTGT
The DNA here is from genome assembly GCA_001701065.1 of Bacteroidales bacterium GP4. Lineage (GTDB taxonomy): Bacteria > Bacteroidota > Bacteroidia > Bacteroidales > Muribaculaceae > Muribaculum. The sequence goes on along the minus strand of DAAL01000171.1, from coordinate 3,136 downwards.
GGCATCCCTATACTTCGACAATCAATCCTCTTCCTACTTATAAAGTGGACTCCGCTGAAGGTGTGATTCTTAAACTCGCTGACGGCACTGAGCTTATCGATGGAATGTCGTCATGGTGGTGCGTAATACACGGTTATAACAACCCCCGCATCAATGCCGCCATAGACCGTCAGGTGAAAAAGATGTCGCACGTGATGTTTGGCGGTCTTACCCATGAGCCTGCGATAGAACTCGGGAAGCTGCTGCTTGCGATGGCACCTCCCTCGATGCACAATATATTCTATGCCGACTCCGGTTCGGTGGCGGTGGAAGTCGCGATGAAGATGGCAGTGCAAGCCGCCGTGTCGGCATCAGGAAGCCACAAAAAGACTAATTTCGTCACCATCCGCTCAGGTTACCACGGCGACACGTGGAATGCCATGAGCGTGTGCGATCCGGTCACCGGAATGCACGGCGCTTTCGGGTCAGCGTTGCCAATAAGGTATTTTGTGCCGGCTCCGGAGGTGGGTTTCTACGACGAGTGGCGACCTGAGATAATGCAGCCGCTTGAATCCACGCTGGCTGAACACCATGACGAGATAGCCGCAATGATTCTTGAGCCGATAGTGCAGGGCGCTGGAGGAATGCGTTTCTATCATCCCCAATATCTGCGTGAGGCACGCAAGCTGTGCGACAAGTACGGCGTGCTGCTTATATTCGACGAGATAGCTACAGGATTCTGGCGCACAGGAAAGCGGTTTGCCTGGGAATGGGCAGGGGTGGAGCCTGACATAATGTGCATAGGCAAAGGACTTACTGCCGGGTATCTCACCATGAGCGCAGTCCTCACCACAAAGAATGTAGCCGATACCATTTCGCGCGGCGAAGCCGGAGTGATGATGCACGGACCCACGTTCATGGGCAATCCTCTTGCATGCGCCATAGCTATAGAGTCTATCCGGCTGCTTGATTCGCAGCCCATGGCGGAGCGAGTCGCCCACCTCGAATCCATTATAAAACGTGAACTTGCACCTGCCGCCGCTCTACCATCGGTAAAGGAGGTGAGAGTTCTGGGAACCATAGGAGTGGTGGAGATGAAAGAACCGGTGGATGTGGGTGAATTTCAGAAACGTTGCGTGGCTAAAGGTATATGGGTGCGTCCGTTCGGGCGAAATGTCTACATCATGCCTCCCTACGTTATTACCGACGAGCAACTTGCCACCTTGTGCCGCAACATGATAGATATATTGCCTGAATGATTATGGGTGACTTTGAACTGACATTGGATCAACTTAGGGCTACCGGCAATTTCCGCTCCATACCCGATGAATCGACTGAGCCTGTACTTGACTTCTCCACCAACGACTACATGGGGTTGGGGCTGAGGACTGACTTACAGCAACGATTTATGAGCCGTCCCGAGGTGAACGAGCTTCCGCTGTCATCGTCGGCGGCGCGTCTTCTCGCCGCGCGGCAGGATGCGCATAAAAGACTTGAACGGTTCCTCGGCGAACTTTACGGACGCAGTGTGCTGCTCTATAACAGCGGTTATCATGCCAATACAGGAAGCATAAGCGCACTTGCCGCTAAAAATACTTTTGTGATTGCTGACCGTCTTGCCCATGCAAGCATTATCGACGGTGTAGTGCTGTCACGCGCCGAGTTTACCCGTTACAAGCATAACGATTACGCCCATCTCGAAAAACTACTTGAAGCCAACGCCGACAAGTACCGGCGCATATTGATAGTGACCGAATCGGTGTTCAGCATGGACGGCGACAGTTGCGACGTGGAGCGGCTTGTGGAACTTAAACTCAAGTATTCTTCACGCTGTGAAGTGCTGCTATATATAGATGAGGCGCATGCCTTCGGTGTCAACGGACCTCACGGACTGGGGCTGTGCAAGGCTTCGCCCTGTTATGAGGATGTGGATGTGATTGTAGGCACGTTTGGAAAGGCGGCTGCTTCGCAAGGCGCATTTGTGGCTACTTCGGAGGTGCTGAAGGACTATTTTGTCAACAAATCGCGAAGCTTTATATTCTCGACTGCCATTCCTCCGTTCAACTCGGCATGGACGCAGTTTGTGGTTGAGGAGCTTGTGTCAATGGATGCCGAGAGGGAACATCTGCGCAGATTATGTTCGCAGTTGTCGGCGGGGCTTGAAGAAATATCAGGCAAGCCGGTAGTGTCGTCCCACATAATCCCGCTTATAGTGGGGGATGCGCATAAAGCCGTGGAGGTGTCGAAAACACTTGCCGCAAAGGGCATTAAGGCTCTTGCCATACGCACCCCCACCGTGCCGCTGGGCACTGAACGCCTGCGGTTCAGCGTAAGCGCCGCCATGACTCCTGATGACATCAGTTACCTGCTGCGGCAGTTAAAGGAATTGTTATGAAACAAAGATATATATCATCGACACCGGGCAACCGCCATCTGCTGCTCATCTTCTCAGGTTGGGCGCATGATGATGCCGTTTTCCGGCAGCTGTCATATCCTGGCTGCGACATAATGCTTGTATGGGATTATCGGGATTTGCGTTTTGACTCTTCCGCTCTCGGTGGCTATGATACAGTGTACCTTTTCGCCTGGTCATTCGGGGTCTATGCCGCATCGCGCGTGCTTCCTGCGCTTGACCGGCGCAACATAGCGTTTACCATCGCCGTCAACGGTTCATTATGCCCTGTGGATGACGAGCGCGGCATCCCTAAAGGAGTGTTTGACGGCACAAGGGACTTTCTTGACGATCGTAATCTAACTAAATTCTATCGCCGCATAATAGGCGACCGCAATAAGTTTGCCGAACTCTCACCGTTGATGTCGCCTAAAGACATTTCTGCACTTAAGGAGGAACTGACTGCCATATATAATGATTATAAGGAAGGCGGTGATGTGTACACGGCATGGGACAGAGTGATTCTGTCGGACAGCGACAAGATATTTCCGCTTGACAACATGAAGCGTTGCTGGGAGTCGCATCCACGGCTGAGAATATTAGCCGGAGAGCATCTCCCTGACTGGAAAGCTCTGATTGACTCCGAAATCATCGACAGCAGGCTGGTAGGCCGTAACTTCTCCAAGAGCGCAGCGACTTACGAAGCCAATGCCTTGGTGCAGCAGCACATGGCGCAACGCGCTTATAAACATGCGCAGGGAGTTG
>DAAL01000066.1 GCA_001701065.1 Bacteroidales bacterium GP4 | reverse complement strand
CGGATTGAGCCAATAGATTGATTTTGAGGAAGGACAAGGACATCGAGTGCCCATGCGCTCCTCGTGTGAGCATCGCAGTCGACGGCAAAGAAATCACTCTGCCCGCGGTGCCCACCCGCATGACTCCTAAAAACGGACTGATAGGCTACGACCATTACGATGTGGATTTTGCTCTTGCCGACAACTCCAAAATGCCCGAAGTTACAGCGTCAGCCGACAATGACAATGTGAAAATCGAAATCACCCAGGCTTCCGATGCTCAAAATCAAGCCGAAGTGAAATGCGACTACAACGGCATCGTGAAAACCTATCACGTTCATTTCACAAAATAGCGTTTCCACTATATTAACCTTTATATATTAATCAGGGCGCATGGTAAACAATCCCATGCGCCCTGACTGTTATTATTTTCCGTGAAGTTTTTCTTTCAGCTTTTCTGTTATTTTTTCTTCGACCGATTTTATCGGGTCGAAATCAAGCTCCTCCACACTGAGAGCCGTCTTATAGTCATTGGAGAAAATCACGTCGGCAAAGTGGCGGGTCTTCTCCCCTGACTTGCGGTCAGTGATAGTGTATATCACGCCGGAACACGAATGGGCAACCCCCATGAAAACAGTGTCGCGGCGGTTGGACAGCCCTACAAAGTGAAAAGTTTCGCCTTCGGATAGACGTGGTTCGACATACTCGCGCATTGCACAAGCGATTTTACTTTTTTCCGACTTAAATTCGCAACCGGCACTGACGTATAGCGCGACAATAGCGAGAATGATGATGAGCAGTTTGTTTTGTTTCATAATTTTTTGATATTTTGATGTTCAACTTTGGTGCGGAATCCGGTGGTTCCGACATTGCAAAGTTAATCCCTAAAAGTGGTTTTCACCCACTAAACGAGCATATAAATAGTCTGAATAGCCAAAGCTTAACGCATTGGTTAACAGCAACAAACAATATCAAAAATCTAAATGGAGAAGCCGCAAACCTAAATCGGTTCAGATGGCTTAGATTAGCTCATCTAATTGGGCTATGAAATCGCCGTTTTCAGGAGTTCCGAGCTTCCTGCGGATTACTGACTTGCGTGTGTAGATTGTGGCTGATGACTGTTCGGTGAGCACGCCTATTTCCTTTGTCGAGAATCCGGCTTTAAGCAGCACGATTATCTGTTGTTCCTTGTCATTGAATGTGCCCGGATATTTTTCGATGAGCTTTGCGTGGAAACCGTCGTAAAGGTTATCGATCATCCCATAGAAATCCTGCCAGTCGACCAAGGATTCTATGGTATTCCCTCCGTTGCCGGCGGTCGATATTTTCTTTAAGGCATCGCGGCTCTGCGGAGTGGGAGTGCCGGCAAAGGTCTTGAATATGCCGAGTTGGCGAAGCATGGCGGCTTTCAGCTTGTCGCTGTCTGCCGACGCGTCCCTGCCCTCTTCGGCTTTCTCAGTATCTTTCAGCATCCGTTCCAGTGTTTCGGCGCGCTCTTCGGCATCTATCATCCGCTGCTTGCGGCGGCTGAGCACGAAATTCACTATTGCGCCGCTTACAATCACCAGCAGTGTGATTGCCGCGACGAGAAGCCAAAGCCGCTGACGCTGAAGTTTCAGTTCGTAGTTGTCATTGTTAAGCTCTATCACTGATTCCATGGCGGTTTGTCGGTCAAACTGCGCAAACCGGTAGTTGCGGTGCATGTTTTTCGTGATTTTGTGCATAAGCATCGCCGGAAAATGCCCCGTGCGCTTAAATTCCAGTGCGGCTTTCAGCATCCCCACTGAAGCATAAGCCTCAAGCACCGACTTGACTCCGTCATGATTTATGCTGTCAAGCAACTCTGCCGCTTTCCCGGTATCGCCCGAATTGGCGTAAAACTGCGCCAAGGAAAACATTCGGCTTACCTTCTCCACACCGTCCACCGGCTCTCCATGCCTTCCGAGACTGTCCATAACCGCAATAGCCTTAGCTGAGTATCCGGCACCGTCAAGAATCTCGGCATAGTCGCAATAAAAGTCGCCGGCAACCTCCGGCTTGACTTTCTCAACCGCTCCCGTGCCTATTATGCTGTCATATACGGCAAGTGCCTCCGCAAAATTCCCTTGCATATACCTTGCCGCGCCTTTAGCGTTGGCAAACTTCAATATCTGTTCAGGCACATTGGTATGCCGTAACAGCCAGTCGGCACACTCGTAGGCTTCGGCATAACTCTCGCTGTTCATCGACACTTCAAGCTTGTGTATATATGTATCCCACAGCAGTTCAGGATTTTTAATCTTGGGAATCATCTCCGAAAGACGGCTCAACGCCGAGGGAGCGTCCCCTCTCATGAAATCATACCCCGACAATAGTTGCGACGCTATCACCCAGTTAGCCGTGTCGCCCGCTGAAAGGTAGTAGACCGCCGCGTCATTAAGCAAAGTGTCAGTAATGAGTGAACGCCCCACCCTTATATTTGTCATAGCTTTGGCAAGGATATACTTGGCTTTGAGCGAATCAGCGTCAAGGTCATTGTAGTCTATGTCGCGGAGAATGGCATACGCGCTGTCAGGTCGTTCACTTGACAGCCGCATTGCCATGGTGAGCTTGTCCGACGATGACCCGCCGCAACCAGCTATGCACATCATCATGACAGCCGCCGGCAATAAATATATGTATTTAAGCAGTGTTCTCATTATTTTTAATCAACTGCAAATGTACAAAATAAAACGTCCGGTCAATGCACCCATATCCCGATATTTTTTATCAACCTCGCAAAAACAAATCAAACTTCTCTTAAGCTGTTTTTTACTCACATGACATTTCAGAATCTGTCAGTTATCGCATGATTGTATCACGCTTTACTGAATTTGTATAGTGTTCTTTCTTTACACTTTTGCGAAGAGCCTTTTGTTCTTTCTGAAATTCTGCCTTTTCGCGGAGATATTCTTTTTTCATTTCGGCATATTCTCGGCGCAGTTCTTCCTGTTCAGCTTTCAGTTCTGCCTGTTCTTCGGCTAATTCTACCTGTTCGCGCTCAAATTCAGCCTGTTCTGTTTCGTAATCAGAATCCGTATGACTGCAAGAGATGAGGCTTACCGTCATCATTGCGAATATTGTTATAAGTATTGCTTTCATATCATTTTTTGGTTTTTTGATTTCTGATGCAAAGTTACAGCCACTATAAAAGCCTTGCCATACCCAAATGGGTACAAATGCAGCGCGGAGTGAAAACGTACCCTTTTGGGTATGGCGCAGCGGTAGGGATAATCCTAATTTTGCATAAAGAAAATATTAGTAATGACAACTGAAGAAAGATATCTTATCAAGGAGTGCCGAATTATGATTATAGGCACATCATATTTTATAGACTGTTTAAAGGCTGAACTTCATAAGTCCGGCTTCAAGTCTATAAACATTGTATCGGGAAACGATGGAAAACCGGAAACAGGCTCATTCGATATGGTTATTGAATATGTAGACTTAACTGCCACCTTTACTGCGGACAATCTTACCATACCTATAATATATCCTTTAATATATCCTTTTGATTTTATTGAAGGAGCCGGGGCGATTGTAGTGATGCCGGGCGATGACAACGAATTTTGGTGCAAGGAAGATTTACGCTTATGGGCTGCCGAGTATATTGCCGGGTACTGCGCATTCTGGAATATGGAGGGGTGCGACTGGCTACAGTCCGCACTGTCGGCTATAAAAGAAGGTAAGACGAGCGATGCGGCACAGCGAACAGCAGCGTATATCTGTGCACGGATAGCCGCCAACATTGCCGTCGGACGCAAAGTAAAGCATTTCCCAAGATTCTATCTCTGTAGAGGGGAGAGGGAATAGTGGAGAGTTTAGGGTGGAGAGTTTAGATGGGAGAGGTGTCAGGAATTGGCTTTTGAGAAAGTGGATTTGCGAATACCACTTATCATTTTAGCCACCTCTACAATTCTTGACTTAATGATATCGTATTCATTCTTGGCAATATAATTTAAATCAACAGCTAATATAAGTTGTGTGACGCTTTCCATTAAAGAGCCATAAGCAATCTCATAAAAATGAGCCCGTTCCTTTAAGGATATTCTGCAACACCCTTCAGCTATGTTTGATGGTACAGAAATTATCGCACGCCCTAATTGACTCGACAACCCAAACTTCTCAGAAGTCGGGAATTTTGAAATAAGCGCATAAACATCCTTGACAAGCATCCGTGATTTTTGCCAAACGTCAAGTCTTTCAAAAGTAAATAATTCCATTGGTATATTTTTAATATTAAACGTCTCTATTTCTCTCCACCCTCCACTCTAAACTCTCCACCCTTAGCTCTCCCCTACAACAGCTTGCTGTTGGTAGCCGCCACTATTGCCTCGGAGATGTTGCGCACATCAAGTTTCTCGAATATGCGCTGGCGGTATTTCTTTATGGTATCGGGCGAAAGGCATATTTTGTCGGCGATTTCCGACATGGTGTAGCCCTGAATGGATAAGGTCAG
>DAAL01000215.1 GCA_001701065.1 Bacteroidales bacterium GP4 | reverse complement strand
AAGCCCTTCTCTTGTTATCGATAACCGTTACGTTTAATTGGTGGTAATCACGGGTTGCGCCGAATCATCGGAGCAAAGGACAACGAGAAGATTGCCTACCATTGAAGCGCGCTTTTCATTGTCGAGCTTCACCACATTCTCTTCCTCCAGGCGGTCAAGCGCCATCTGAACCATTGACACAGCACCTTCCACAACTTTTTCACGAGCGGAAATTATAGCCGAAGCTTGCTGACGACGCAACATCACAGCAGCGATTTCGGGCGCATAGGCAAGATAATTAAGACGGGCTTCCACTACGGTTATGCCAGCCATGGCAAGACGCTCGTTAAGTTTCTGCTCAAGTTCTTCGTTTATCTCAGGACCGCCCGAGCGCAAAGTCAGTTCATCAGCCGAGGTAGATTCATTGTCGTAAGCGTATTTACCGGCGACTTCCCTAAGCGCAGCATCACTCTGGATGGCAACAAAGTTCTGACAAGCGGCATTATAACTGGAATTGGTATTGAAGCCAAGGTTAATGACAGCATTAGAATTGGAGCTGGCATTGGAGTCAAGATCAAAGACAGCCTTATAGGTGTCGTCAATTTTCCACACAAGCACAAGCCCTATCATGATAGGATTACCTACTTTATCATTAACTTTTATAGGTTCGACATCCAAGTTGCGGATGCGGAGCGAAATTTTCTTCTTTGTAAGCAAAGGGTTCACCCAGTGATATCCGACTTTGGAGAATGTGCCGCTATACTTTCCGAAGAACACAAACACCATGGATTCATTAGGCTCAAGCATCACGAATCCATTCCAGTTAAACACCCACACTATAGCCAACACCGCAGCTATAATAATAAGCGCAAATGATGCTCCCGCTGCCGTGCCAACCACACATAGCACAACTGCAGCAAGAATAACAAGCTGAATAAACAGCATCAGGAATCCATTAAGATGCATTCCCGAGTAAGGAAATTGTTTATCTCCCATAATAATATTGATTTTAGATGATCTTTGAAAGAATGTCGGGAAATGGGTTAATCGAGAATGCTCTCTTTGACGGCAAATCGCGGACGGTGCTTTACTTCAGTAAATATTTTACCGATATACTCCCCTACTATTCCTATTCCCATCAGGATAAGGCTGCCCAAGAACCACACTGAAAGCATCAATGAGGTCCAACCTTCAATAATGTGTCCGGCGAAGTAGGACGAAAGCACATATATAGCCACCGCAATGTCGATAGCCAGCAGGATAAGACCGGTCACGAAGATAAGCCTCATGGGCTTCGCCGAGAATGAAGTTATTCCATCGATTGAGAAACTGAGCATCTTGGCAAGCGGGTATTTTGACTCCCCTGCCACACGTTCATGACGCTCGTATTTCACCACAGCTGTAGTAAGTCCTATCTGCGGAATTATTCCCCTTAGGAAAAGATTGCTTTCGCCATATTCCGACAGCAGCTGTAAAGCCCGGTTGCTCATAAGACGATAGTCGGCATGGTCATAGATGGTTTCAAGTCCCATCTTGTTCTGCACTTTATAAAATGTCTGTGCGGTAGTGCGTTTAAACCAGGTGTCAGATTCGCGCGAGGACCTTACTCCATACACGATTTCGGCTCCTTCACGGAATTTCTTGACCATTTCGATGATGGCTTCAGGATCATCCTGAAGGTCAGCATCGATGGAAATAGCGGCATCACAATGATCCATTACGGTCATCAGTCCTGCCAAAAGCGCATATTGGTGTCCACGGTTATGCGCCAGTGCTATTCCTTTAACTCTATGGTCCGTCTCATGAAGGCTCCGGATGGTGTTCCATGTATTGTCGCGGCTTCCATCGTTAGAACACAGCAAGTAGCTGTCAGAAGCCACATCGCCTTTCGACACCATCTCATCCAAAATAGCAAGGAGCCGGGGCACCGTTATTGGCAGCGCCGACTCCTCGTTATAACATGGAAGCACAATAGCTATGCGGGGTGCATCCATAGCATCAATAATTACGCGCAAACACTACACGCTGCTTGGACGGTTTTCCGGTAACCATGCACACTCCCGGTGTCTTGTCGCCATCCAGAGGTATGCAACGGATAGTAGCTTTGGTTTCCTCTTTGATTTTTTCCTCAGTTTCGGGAGTTCCATCCCAGTGAGCCATGATGAAGCCGCCCTTCTCTATTTCTTTCTTGAATTCTTCATAGGTGTCAACTTCACGGGTCATCTCCTGACGGTGAGCAAGGGCTTTGCGGAAGATGTTATCCTGAATTTCTTCGAGAAGGTCTTTCACACGTGCTGCTATGCCTTCCAGCGGCTCGGTCTGCTTTTCGAGAGTGTCTCGACGCATCACTTCCACAGTTCCGTTTTCAATGTCACGCGCACCTATAGCAAGACGCACAGGCACACCCTTCAACTCATAGTCAGCAAACTTGAATCCGGGACGGCGGTTATCGGCATCGTCATACTTCACGCTTATGCCAAGGTCACGCAATTCCTTAACAAGCGGCTCAACAGTCTTGGATATTTCGGCAAGCTGTTCGGCATTCTTATATATAGGCACAATCACTACCTGAATAGGAGCCAAGTGAGGAGGAAGCACAAGACCGTTATCATCGGAGTGGGTCATGATGAGCGCGCCCATAAGACGGGTCGACACACCCCAAGATGTAGCCCAAACATATTCAAGAGTATTTTCTTTATTGATGAACTTAACATCAAACGCTTTGGCGAAGTTCTGACCCAAGAAGTGGGATGTTCCTGACTGTAGAGCCTTGCCATCCTGCATCATCGCCTCGATGGTATAGGTTTCAAGAGCTCCGGCAAAACGCTCGTTGGCACTCTTCACACCTTTCACCACAGGAACGCCCATGTATTTCTCGGCAAAGTCAGCATAGACATTAAGCATCTTCACTGCTTCAGCCTCGGCTTCTTCACGGGTGGCATGTGCAGTGTGTCCTTCTTGCCAAAGGAACTCGGCGGTGCGAAGGAACATACGGGTACGCATCTCCCAACGGAACACATTAGCCCATTGATTGCAGAGGATGGGAAGATCACGGTAACTGTTTATCCAGTTCTTATAAGTGTTCCATATTATAGTCTCCGAGGTGGGACGTATGATAAGTTCTTCCTCAAGTTTAGCATCGGGGTCCACTACCACACCGCTTCCGTCAGTGGCGTTTTTAAGACGATAGTGAGTCACGACAGCGCATTCCTTGGCGAAACCTTCCACATGGTCAGCTTCACGGCTCAGGAACGATTTCGGGATAAGAAGCGGGAAATAAGCATTCTGATGACCGGTCTCCTTAAACATACGGTCAAGCTGCTGCTGCATCTTCTCCCATATAGCATATCCGTAAGGCTTTATGACCATACATCCGCGCACTGCGCTCTGTTCAGCCAAGTCAGCCTTAACGACAAGCTCATTGTACCACTTTGAGTAATCTTCACTCCTTTTAGTGAGATTTTTAAGTTCTTTTGCCATAGCAATAAAATGTTTTTTCAGTTTCTAAGACGCAAATTTACAAAAATCTACGGAAATAGGAGCGATTACATGGGCAATATTTTTATCATATCACCGGCGGAATGGGCAGATATGGACGGCGCATACTGGCTTTGAGCCGATGCAATGCCTGAACTGAATTCACCGGCGTTGTTCACTTTCAGAGTATAGGACAATCTATAAGTGCCTTTGGGCAGGTGGTCAACGAATATGTTAGTGGCTGCGTCCCTATTCTCACGATAGAAGTAGATTCCATCCTGAACCATCGGGAGCGGAAGCTGCTCAACCGGCTCAAAACCAGCCGCACGTTCATCAATTATAGCCACATAATCAAGATTGCGGTTTACCTTCAAGGTAAGATTTACCTGGACCTCGTCACCGACATTGAAGGTGTCCGATTCCACCCACTGCACGCTTTCTCCGTCGTTGACCTTCTTAAACAAGGTCTTCACAATGGACATGTCCTGACATGAATGTTGAGCAATATTGCCAATCATCTGTTCGGATTTAACGAACACCGCGCCCCATGATGCAGCTTTCCCGGAGCCGTCAACAGTTAAAGTCTTACCTGACAGCTTCATTCCCGATATATCCTCGTTGACATTTCCCAGCAATGCATCCTCGGGAGTTACATTCACCGGTTTCTTGTCAACGGCGATAACAGGCATTGACTCGTTGGGCATAATCGACCACCCGTTGTTAAACAATGACGATACTACTTGCGATGATTGATAAGCGGTGCCCCAGTCAGTGGTTTCTTTCTGCATGACAAGCCATTGTGCTATCTTATCAATGTCGGGAGATGACGGATCTGCCATACTGATAAAGTCCAACACCATAGAAGTAATGCCGTATTCGCTCACTGAAGGATATGTATCGTTTATCTCCTGCCACCACATACCTTTATAAGGATTAGTTACCGCATACTGGTGTATTGACTCAAGCATGTCCTTTGCGATGCTTTTATTATTGTTACGCATCATTATTATTCCACCCTGAGCTTTGCCGAAGATACCGAATTCTTTCCAGTCACGCTTTATCTCGTTGATAGTGTTTCGTTTCAAAACTTCGGCAGAACCTGATACCGGAGAATCAAACAGGTCTCTCACAAACACATATTCCCGGTCAACCGCTTTGATGTTCTTTGAAATTCTTTCAGCCATGCAATTGTCGATATAACGTAACGCCCGTTCAATCATTCCGTCAAGACGGCTGTCGGAGCCAATGCATTTCTGACGCTTCAATTGTCCGAGCAGATTGAGGACTTTCATTGTAGCCCATTCCGAAGAATAACGCGACTGTTCAATCCAAGCCCAACCGCCGTCAGCACATTGAAGGACTGAAAGTTTCATCACCGCCTTGTCATATACTTCACGGATATTTTCGTCATTCAGAAGAAGCACAAGATTGCTCATTCTTTGAGTTTCATCTTTCGCCTGTGAAACCCACGGAGTAGAATTCAACAAGATGGTTTTAAGGTCGGCGTTCTTTTCGAGCATTGACACCAACACCGAGTCCTTTCCATTATTGTCGCTCCACAGCTTTATTGCCGATGCTATCGAAGGATTTTTATCAAGCACGTTTTTCGCAGTCAATGCACTGTACAATGATGTAACCGCGCTTATCGATGTGCCTTGATTGTCAGGCACAAGACCCGGAAGAGCCGTCACAAGATACCATGCCGGATTATTGCAGTACTGCAGTGTCACAGTAGAATTCTTGTCAATCTTCGGCAATTTCATCTCAAAGTGAGCGGAATCCTTCGGGATATAGAACGGATAAGTGTCAATCACCTCCGATAACGAAGGCAATACCGGAATTAGGGATTGTTCGCCGTCAGAGAATATCCCTTTACGTGACCGGATGCGATAACCTATCAACTGACAATCCGAAATGTCATCAAGACTTATTGAAACGACAGCGGAACGTCCCGGTTCAATAGCGTCAGTGTTGTCGGCCGACTTAATCACTTCACCAGTCAACGGATTGAAAATCTCTATGTGAGTATCCACAGTCGCTGCTGAGTCGGAATTATTCATGACCTGGGCAAGAAGCTCTATGCTATCGCCCTGACGGATAAACCGTGGAAGATTAGGCTGCACCATAACAGGCTTTGACGCAACAGCATCAAGACCCAGAGTAGATACCTGAAGTTCCTTGGTGAAAGCTATCGCTTGAAGTCGCCAAGTGGTATTGGCATTAGGCACTTCAAAAGTAATCGAAGCCTTACCGCCGTCAAATGTTAAATCGGGCATGAAGAACGCAAGAGGTGTCTCAGCCGCTCTATAAGAAAAGTGCGAGTCATCAGCATCAATTGACACACTCTCCTCCTCGGCTTCCTCAACCTCAGCACTGGAATCAGCCATAGCTCTTCCTGCCATAGCAGGAGCCCCCATGGAATTATAGACTGCTTTATTTTCCACAGCATAAAACGCTTCATCGGCTGCTTCCTCCACTACCATGTCGCCTGCGCCGGCATCAAAAGTAGCGGCTGATTTCATCATAGCCAATCCTCTTATCCTGATACCGGAATTGTAAAGGCTTCTGCCCCAAAGTTGATATTGAGGGATATTAAGATTCACGCAGTTAAGATACTTAAAGTTGCCGCTAAGATAATCATTTACGGCATTTTTCATCCCGTAACTGCCCCAACGGAAGAATTTCGTTCCGCCGTAGCGAGGCGACAGGCTGAAAGGATGCGGGGCAAGACGGTCCATGGCTTTACAATACATGTCGAGCATAAGAGCCCCTAATGTGCCTTGTCCGTTGATGTCTTTAAGAGTGAATGTCCATGTTTCTTTAGTTCCCGGAACAATTTTGTCACGGAAGTTTTCAATACCCACGACCACTTTTTTCAATGAATTCCGGTCAGTGACAGTGATGTCGGATGATATAGTATTGTAATTTACGACAGTGAACAATTGTATCTTTACGTTGTCGATTCCGTCAGGCAAACTGTAATTCCAATGGGTCACTCCCCTATTGAATTTCTTCCATCCCTGAGCTATAAGACTGTTATTGCCGGTGACGGTGTAGTGAACCCATATTTCAGGATGGATTGTGCCTATCAATATGTCGGCATTTTTATTCCCATCAACGATAAACTCGGAAACGGGTAACCATAAATCCGATTCCAGTCCGTAAAGCTTTGTATCGTCCTTGTGATACACGTAAACTGATTCCACTACCACGCTGTCAGCCAATGCGCGGTCAACAGGCGCGAATTCAAAGTTATATAGTCCGGAAGGAATTCCGGTCAATTCCATCTTCGGGTTCGACGACTGGAATTTAAAAGTCTTCACCACATTGTCAGTCCCGCTGTTTATAACTTTACAAAGCATGGGGAAGTCAACTTTATATCCCATTGGATCAGTCATTGCCACTTCGGGCAAAAGAGCGCGGGATGCATCCAAATCCTTTTTAAGATTGACGTTAATCACATAAGGCTTTCCTAATGAGAAAGACTTGTCAGCCGATTGCGATTCGCCAGCCGATGACACGAAGTTAATCGAGACATTATAATCGCCGTACACAATAGGAGCTTGAGCCAATAACTGAGCCGGAAGGGTTATTTCAAATTTGCCATCGGCATCCGACACTAACGAGTCAGTATAGAATGTAACAGAATTTCCCATGTATCTGCTGCCCCATCTTCTCGGATAAGCCGATACGGAAAAACTACCTTCGCAGTAAGCCAGCGGGAATCCCGAATAAGAAACCACCTTGCCTCTAAGCGTAACGGCATCTTTCTCCGGTTCGTTACGGAGTATCTGTGTAAAAAGCACTTCATAAGTAGGAAGCTTGTAGTCCGATACCATAAAGCTGCAACGTCCGTACTGAACATGCTTAGACCCTGCGGTCGAGTTCTCTACTTTCAGCGAATAATTGCCGGTGAGACCGTCCTTCGGCAAAATGAATGAACCGTATATGCGTCCATAGTCATCACTTACGCACCTCAACGAGTCTTTCTCCTGATTATTGGCATCGATAAGTGTAACTTTAAGTTTCACATGGTCGGCAACACGTGCAGTTTTAAACACATAACTTTGCAGCACGGCACTCCACCGCACAGTATCTCCCGGATGATATACAGCCAAATCAGTAAACGGATGGGCGGCATAGCGAACTGTGGAGTCAGGAATATATCCTCCCGGGACATAGGCATGACGGGCATACCGGTCAGCTCCATTCTCCGCAAATACGAAATCGCCTTTATCGCCTAATTTCGCAGTACCGCTTTCGTCCACTTTGCATGAATACACCTTTACCCCATTGTTGCGGGTGACAATGACCGAAGCTTCTGTGTCCACAGGCTTTCCGGTAAGCGGATTAGTGAGATAAGCCCACTTGTCGTTTCCGTAAGTTCCGGTGGAGATGTAAGTATTGGTGCAATGCAACAACTGATAGAGTCCCCTCGTAGGTTTCCCTTTCAGCGAAGGCACAAGGATGTAACAACCAAGAGCATTAAGCACCAATGATTCTTTCCGGTCTACATTAAACGGCTTTGACTCCGAGGATGCCACATGAATGGTTTTCACAAGACTGGCTTGGGAATCATGTTTGTAGAAGTTAAAGGAATCATCGGACTGCCGGGTGTAAGGCACTTTATACACATAAATATCGAAACTGTTGGCATTACGGTTATTTATGTTGATAGTAAGTGTATCACCCGGAACGACTGAGGAATTATACGAAATTTCTACCTGAGGATTCAACAGGTCATTCAGAGTGTTCTTGACACAGTTTATTCGGGCATAGGAAGGAAAATTCGCAATGGCTTCTTTCAGAGATTCCGAATACTGCTTATTAGTATCATCATTTATATAAGAACGCAATGCAAGCAGAACCTCACAACTGTATTTCGACGATTTATATTTTGAATACACTTCATAGAGGGCATCACGCATTTTGGAAATCACGACATCATACTGTTCGCCCGAATACATATATTCTTTAGTAAACACCAAACGCTCTATGTCCCAATACACTTCAGGAGCCACATCGCCTTCATGGTATTCAAGCAGGTCCTTATATAGGTTCAATATACGTCTTTTCACCTCAGGCTGATAAGAGAATGAAAGGTTACGGAACTTATTGAAGCCGCACAAATAGTCCAATGGGAAATAAGTGTTGTAACGGACAAATGTTCTCATTAAGTCCACAGCTTGACCGGCTACAAAATCATATAAAGTGGGGAAAAACGGTTTTGACACCTCAGTAATGTCAATAACACCCTTATAGGTATCCAACGGGACATCTTCAAGATAAGACTTAGCCGACAACGCATCGTCCACTAATCCTATTATCTTTTTCTGGAACATCTTGCCGTCCCACAGCGTGAAATCTTCGGGGATAGAATCATCAGGCAGCTGACGGGAATCATATTTCCACCGGTCAGACTGGTAGACGGATGTGTAAATTTTTGCAAGCAGCACATCTATTAACGCCTTGGGCACATCAGAGTCAATCTCGGTTCTGAGGAAATCTATCATCCTGATTGACTTTAGAGTACTGTCGCGGTCAATTGATGTTTGGGCTATCTGGTAATTAATCAGCCCACGTATAAGCACAGGATAATTTTTACTTTTTGCGCCTTTCTCTATTAACGAGGACGCATCTTTAACCACATTTACCGGATAAGCGAAATCAGGACGCTTAAAATCATCGGCATTAATCCTACATACTGACACGGCAACAAATAATAACGTTAATAATATAGTTCTCATAATAATGAAATAAACGGTTCATTAAGACAAATATATGATAAAACAATGACGGACTCACCAATAGTTCATGGCAATGCCCGTCAGAGAAGTTTTTAAATTTACTGAAGAATCTATTTCCGTTCCGATTTCATGCGTGAATGCTGTTTCATTAGCTCTTTAGTAAACTTCCATTCAGCATGTTTAAGACGGAACAATTGCTTAGGGGTGAGCACAGTCTTAAACTTAGAGAAATAGGACTTTTCAATTTCTCCTT
This sequence comes from Bacteroidales bacterium GP4, assembly GCA_001701065.1. Lineage (GTDB taxonomy): Bacteria > Bacteroidota > Bacteroidia > Bacteroidales > Muribaculaceae > Muribaculum. The sequence continues at coordinate 13,374 of DAAL01000215.1, read as the reverse complement.
CCTTAGCTTTGACCTCGAACTGTGCTTCAGCAGCCTTCTCATACTCCAATTCGGAAGCTTTGTCCTTCATTTGGCGTACCTTCCGCTGGTAATCACGTGCCTGATCGTTAACCTGACGAATCTTACAGTCCATTTCATCGTACATAGGCAAGAATTTTTCTTGCTGTTCCTTGGTAAGGTCAAGTTCCTTAATCAAAAACTCATGCTTGTATTCCTGAATCTCCTTAAGCCACTTCTTACGGTCCACATTGTTCTGCGCGAAAGAAGATGCCGAAGTAAACAGAACTAAGATAAAAGCTATAATAGCTGACTGCTTCATAAATGGAAATTTTTATTCTTCAAAATTAAAATTAGTCAATGTCACACCATCCTCGTACATGTCCTCCATCAAGTCATATTCATTGATTTCGTCAACGGGATAGTAGTAATCATAGAATTGGTCGCTGCCTAATGCCTCAGCTACAATAGCATTGTCAGTCATAGCATTAGAGCTTCTATCACTTATGTCGGCAAATATCCACATCATAAGCCATATCCCGCAGAACATGGCTGCCATATAGATATAAGGACGTGCTTTTTGCCACCATGATAAAGGCAAAACGTTAGATTCTTCCCGTTCGAAATCCTGAACCGGAAGCTTCTTCTCCATCATAGTCACAAAATCAGCAAAATAGCCGTCAGGGACAGTCATTCCGTCCGATCTCCCAACTTTGTCTAATATGTTATTATCATCAGTCATAGAGAAGTATTATTATTTTTTAATTCTTAGACATCTAAAGTTACGGTAAGTTTAATCGAGGTTCAAAAAATGTTGCTCGATTTTTTTCGCAGCTATGTGGTAAGATGCTTTCAAGGCACCTACCGAGGTTCCTAAAATCTGTGACATGTCCTCGTATTTCATGTCGTCATAATAGCGCATATTGAATATAAGTCGCTGCTTTTCAGGGAGAGAAGCGATAGCCTTACGAAGTTCAAGCGCAAGCATGTCACCATCGACATTTGTATCAGCCTCAATCTGGTTCACCAAGAAACTTTCCTCGTCGTCAAGCGACACATTCATGCGTTTCCTTTCTTTTTCAAGGAAAGTGATACTCTCGTTTATTGCTATTTTATAGAGCCATGTCGACAATTTAGCGTCACCACGGAAATTTTCAATAGAAGTCCAAGCCTTTAAAAATGTATTCTGTAAAAGATCATTGGCATCCTCATGGTTTTGAACCATACGACGTATTTGCCAGTAAAGCGGCTCAGAGTAGTTTTTGATAACTTCCCCGAACGCATCACGGCATGTGGTGGTATCGCGCAATCGTTTTATTAACTCAGGGTCATCTTTTATAGTGTATTTTGCCATCACTATACGTGTTTGGGATTTTTTTTCAAAATTACGGAAACTTTTCTTAACTTCGGGTTCTTTTTATATTAAATAGTTATAAAACATCAGGAATGGCAACATCTTTATCTACTGAAACCGTAATTATAGCTCTCCTCCTCACCCTGCTTGCCGGACTCTCCACCGGAATCGGGAGTATGCTTGTGTTCTTTTCCAAAACCCACAACACAAAGTTTCTGTCGTGTGCATTAGGACTGTCGGCAGGAGTCATGGTGTATGTGTCGTTCATGGAACTCATGCCACTATCCATCGAAGGAATGATGAAGGCATTCGGCGAAAAACTCGCCATGACTTACGTGCTGCTGTCGTTCTTCGGAGGCATGGGGTTGATTGCGGTAATCGACTTCCTTATTCCGGAAGACGAGAATCCCCACGAAATGCACAACATAAAAAAGACACGTGACCTAAAACGTACCGGACTGATGCTGGCGTTCACAATAGGAATACATAATTTCCCGGAAGGTATTGCAACCTTCGTCTCGGCTCTTGAGAATGTAGCCATAGCATTACCTATAGTAATAGCGATAGCCATACATAACATTCCGGAAGGAATAGCGGTGTCAGTCCCCATCTACCATTCCACCGGAAGCCGGAAGAAAGCATTTTGGCTGTCATTTTCGTCGGGTCTTGCCGAGCCTATAGGGGCTGTGTTCGCTGCGCTTTTCCTTATGCCTTTGTGGAGTCCGGTAGTCAATGCTGTGTGCATGGCGGCTGTTGCGGGGATTATGGTATTCATTTCCTTCGACGAGCTTTTGCCAGGGTCGGAAGAATACGGGCATCATCACTATGCCATTGGCGGTGTCGTGGTGGGTATGATACTCATGGCTATAAGCTTGCTGTTCTTATAAAAAATGACCGCACCAAAAAGAATCTTGATGCGGTCACTATGAATAGACAGTATTTAATCCTATCTTACTTTTACTTCTTCTATCTGAGTAAATCCGGGCTTAAATATTCTGCCGGTATCAGATTTTTTGCCGAAGCTACGCCATTTGATATCATCCCAGTCGATTTTATCGGTGGACTGTGCCACTTTTGCATGAGGAATATTAGCTCCATCCCTCACTAAAATCACACACTCTATATCTCCTACAGGGATGTAGTTCCATCCCGGATTATAGGACTTTCCGGTCTGGTAGTCAATCCAAGGTTGCTTACCGGGCAGATACACATTCCTCCCCTTTCCTGATTCAAGCATCGGTGCCACCATCATCTGAGAACCAAACATGTACTGGTCCTCCACATTCCATGCACCCGGATCATCAGGGAATTCCACGAGCAAAGCACGGAACATAGGCCATCCGTTCTCACTGCTTTCTTTCGCCTCAGTGTAGATGTAAGGCATGAGCGAATACTTCATTTCGGCGCATTTGCGGAAATAATCGGTAAATTCTTTGTCGTCATACAACCACGGTTCAGTGGGAGGCGCACCGTGAGCGCGGCTGTGGGATGTCAAGAATCCCATTGGAAGCCAACGTTTATAAAGTTCCTTAGGTGTGCTGGTGACGAAACCTCCGATGTCATGGCTCCAGAAACTAAATCCTGACATGCCTATTGAAAGTCCGGAACGGATAGTGCCGTTCATACCGGTGTTAGTTGTAGCGGCATCACCGCCCCAATGCAACGGATACCGCTGGCTTCCAGCCCATGCTGAACGTGCCCATATGATATTCTCGCCATTAACCTTCTTGGTTATATCGGCTACAGCCTTATTGTAGCGAACAGGATAAATATTATGCTCATACCATCCCGAGCTTCCGTTATTGTATATCGCCTCAATAGGCGCAGCTTCACCAAAGTCCACTTTAATGGCACCTACACCCATGGACAACAGTTTAGCAAGTTTATCCTGATACCATTCCACTGTAGCCGGATTTGTGAAGTCAAGCACAGCATCCTCATAAGGCAACGTGCCTTTACCGTTTTTAATAGCCAAGCCTTTTTCGCATAATTCAGGGAAATATTTATTGCCAGGAACAAAATACGGCAATTGCCACAGACTGATGTGGAAACCATCCTTTTTAAGGTCGGAAATCATTTTCTGAGGATTTTTGAAACGCTCGGGCGAGAACTCATAGTCACATTCCCAGTCAACATCGAACCATCCGGTGTCAAAATGTATAACATCACTCGGAATTTTGTTTTCTCTGAGTTTTTTTGCCACATCCCTGCCTTCTTCTTCAGTAAAATAAGAAATACGGCTCATCCATGTGCCGAATGACCATAGCGGCGGCATTTCAGGTCGACCGGATAGCGCAGTGTATTCTCCTAAAATCTCTTTAGGTTCACCGAAGAATATGAACAAATCCATTTCTTCGTCCATCATAAACAGCTTGTTGGCTCCGATATAGCTACGACCAACATCAGCAGTCACGGGAGCCGATGTGTGCATGAACATTCCATAACCTTTATTACTGAAGAAAAATGGTATGGGTTTGTACATATCGGGGGTCTCGGGACCTTGAGGGTCGGTCACAAATAGATTCAGTTTCTGTCCGTTCTTATTGATTGAGGTGGCTGACTCTCCAAGTCCAAGAATCTTCTCGCCCGGAGCAAGCGACCACACCGGGTTGATGCTTCGTGAGTTGTCGCTCCCTCTCTTAATGAAATTGAACGGAAGCACCTTCACTTGTGTGCTGTCATTATCGCTCCACACTCTTGTCTCGGTGAGCACTTCACCGTCAGCATTTTTAAGAACCAAACGCCAAGGATACTTCTCAATTTCGAGTGATCCGTAAGGTGAAGTATAGCATATGTCGCCGTCGGCAGTAGACACTTTCCAGTCCGAGGAATCATATTTTGGTTGGGTCGCGAGCATCACTGACTCATAATCATTCTCTTTAGGAGTCACAACGGAAGTGTATATGCGAACACGTAGTGTGCGTGCGTTCACAGGGACTACAGTAAACGCAAGCCGCGGATTCTGCGGGTAAGCAGTGTTAGGGAAATCCAGCGACTGTAACGGCTGATGAAGATAAGTATTGGCGTTGAACGCTTGACGCGGCATCAACTGATGACGCTTCCACTCCAATTCCCCCACTCCGGTTTTCGTGTCAAAATTCACAAGACTGTCAGCAAAAAAATAGGTGTTGCTTAAGTCACAAAAATCCTCACTTATATCTTTAGTCTGGGACAAAAGATAAGCTGTGCCGGCATTAGTTTTGGTCTCCGCTTTCACATTTATTACGGGGACAGCCAATATGGTAGCCGACAATCCTACAATTAATTTTTTAATGATACACATAGCGAAATTTATTTCCACAAAAATAGCACAAAAAACGGGGTTTTGAAATTTTATTAATTCAAAACCCCGCTTTTTGAGTCATTTTATACACATATAAATAACATTACTCAGTCCCGAACAATTTGACACGCTCTCTAATCTTGGCTGGAGCTACTATATCATCAGGTATGAACCGCCACTGATTAAGCGGTTGGGGATTTATTGATTTCATTTTCTTTATATCCTCCGTGAGATAATAGCGGAAATTTTCGGAATCCTTATGCACTATTCGGCTATCAATCTCACTTTTGGGAATACCAGCACCCTCGGTCACGAGTTCGCCGCCTCCATTGGCACGGTAGGAGTTTATAGCCACTTTATAAGTCTTTGCCGGGTCAAATTCGGAGCCGTCAGCCATCGAAATAATATTCACCTTCGAGCCTTTAGGCTTAGTTACATCCACTGTATATATGATTCCAGCTGCCGAATCAAAGTTATAGGCAGGATGAAGGAATTTAGATCTTGTAACATCACCGTCCTGATAGTCATCACGAAGGATGAACATGGGATCGTAAGACGATTTCATCTCATGCACCCAGTTACCGTAAGATTCATCAAGATAATCCTTTATCTGTTGTCCGGTAAATTCCATCACATACAAGAAGTTCTCGTATTTAACCAGGTCAAACATGTCGCCATTGGTGAGATATCCTTTAGGAATTGTAGCGTCAAATGACAACGGAGCGCAGAAACTTATATCGGCTCCGGTGCGATACAACTGCATGGCGTGCAGGAAGTCAACATAAGAAGAAGGTCCGAAGTATGCTTCACGTGAGGACATCTCATTCTCGTTATACCCTATGACCTCATTGGTAAATCCTTTTATAGCATTGAACTGAGGAGTGAATTTAGTCAGGAATGAAGGGTCGGCGGGATAGTCGTCCACCTTGATAAGATTACCTTTAAACTTCTTATCGGTTATATTTCCGTCGTTGTCAATCTCCAGAGTGATGGTAACTTCCGCCACCGATTGTCCGTTATTGGCAGGATTGATCAAGAGAACGGAGTCGCCCTGCACATTCACCACTTCACGGTTTTCGCGCTTGTGGTCATGTCCGTAAAGAATCAAATCAAACCCGGGCACATTTTCCGCGATTTCGGCTGAAGGATTTTCCTTGAAATTCATCAGTAATTTTCCGTCTTCGCCGGCATGAAAAAGCCCCACTATTATATCAGGATTTTCTTTCTCCTTGATTATCGGCAACCATTTTTCAGCAGTTTCCTGCATATCGGCAAAATCAAGCCCTTCCCATACATTTTCAGGAAGCCAAGCCGGAATGGCGGGAGTAATCATACCCAAGACTGCGATTTTCACGCCATCTCTTTGTATAATCACATATGGTGTATAGGCTTGTTCGCCGGTGCGTGCATCCAATACATTAGCACCCAATATAGGCATATCGCATTGTGAAATCCAGCGGTTCATGACATTAATGCCTGTCTCCACATCATGATTGCCTATATTTCCGGCATCATACTTCATGTAGTTGAATATCTGCGATACAATATGGGGTGACACCGTGTCGACATAGTTATAATAATAGGATGACGGTTGTCCCTGAAGGATATCGCCATTATCTAAAAGAATAACATTGTCGCCGTATTCATTACGTGCATTATTAATTATGGTGCTTATTTTAGCCAAACTTCCGGGAGCAAATGTGTTATGAATAAAATCATAAGGGAAAAAACTACCGTGGATATCAGTTGTTTCAAACATTTTAATCTCCACGGTCCTTGCATGTGCCGAAAAAAACATGGAACACACTGTAATCAATACAAAAAATAGATTTCTCACTGCTGGATATTTTTTGACACTGCAAAGTTAATAAAAAAATTTGGGATAAGCGACGCTGCAACGCCGTTTATCCCATTTTGTATATTTTTATTACTAACTTATTTCACTTCCTCAAGGCGTAGCACACGGCTTGCATAGTCATTTCTCTTATTATAGTCAACCTTGTGGTCCAACGGAATTTCAAGACCCTGTGACATGAGATATTTACCGGAGAAAGTCTTGCCCTCAAATGCAAGAGGTTCATTGTCTATGCGGTTAAGCTCAGTGACTTTATACACTTTATTGGGGTCAAGTCCTGCCATCGGTATTCGCGGCAACTGCTGTCCCACAAAGGTTTCGGTTTTCCACCAGAAGAACACTGCATCGTCCTTCTTCGGGTCAACGTACATCAAAGAAGCCACGCCAAGACCGTCATAAGGAGATTGAAGACGATAGATGTCGCCGAACTGCACAACAGGACGTATCTTTTTGTAGTCGGCAATAGCATTTGAAGCTATCTTAAGTTCATCTTCAGTCATGTTTTTAGGCTGGATTTCCATTCCGAGACGACCGCTCATCGCCACATCGGCGCGGTATTTGATAGGAATTGTGCGGAATGTCTGATGATTGGGAGCAGCACTTATGTGCGATGCCATGGCTATAGCCGGGAAGAAGTAGCTTGTACCCCACTGCATGTACACACGCTGCAACGCATCGGTGTTATCGCTTGTCCAGAATTCGTCAAACCAAGGAAGCACACCCCAGTTGGCTCTTCCGCCGCCGCTGGCACAAGCCTGAATAGTCACGTCAGGATATTTAGCGCGTATGCGGTCCATGATTTTGGCAAATCCCTTATGGTTTTCTATATATAAATGTGATTGCTCGTCCTTGGGAAGGTACTGAGAGCCGAAATTAGCTACAGGGCAGTTCGCATCCCATTTTATGTAATCGATTTCAGGATAGTTGGTCAACAAAGTGTCCACCATATGGAAAATCAGGTCTTGAACTTCGGGATTAGCCATGTCGATAAGAATCTGTGTACCGCCGCGCACAAGTTTGGGGTCACGCTTGTCCATCTTGATGACATATTCAGGATGCTCCTCGTAAAGTTCACTGATGGAGTTGACTGATTCCGGCTCAATCCATATACCGAAGCTTATGCCATGCTTTTTAGCCGCAGCCAAAAGTCCGTTTATGCCATTGGGCAATTTATTAGTATCGACAACCCAGTCACCAAGAGAAGTTGAGTCATTATTACGAGGATACTTGTTGCCGAACCAACCATCGTCCATTACGAAAAGCTCACCGCCAAGTGATGCGATATCAGCCATCATCTGGTTCATTTCAGCTTCCTTAATGTCGAAATAAACGCCTTCCCAACTGTTGAGCAGGATTTTACGGAGTTTATCGCCATTGTGCAACTTGTGCGCGCGTCCCCATTTGTGGAAATTACGGCTAACTCCGCTAAGACCTTCGTCACTATAAGTGAAAACAAGAGGAGGAGTCACAAATACTTCGCCCTTCGGCAAGTGATATTCGGAATTCTCTTCATTAATTCCGGCAAAAAAGTGGTGATAGTTAGAATCATCAGTGCGCACACGAAGTTTGTAGTTGCCGCTGTAGGCAAGTGCTGCACCTATAGTGCGTCCGGTGTTTTCCTGAGGTTTTCCATCAAGAGAGAACATTACTTCGGAATGCGAAGTGTGGGAGTTACGTGACCCGTCAGTGTTGGAAATGACTTTTATTCCGTGAGTCAACGGTTCCTGGTTCACTCTGCCCTCATTTGCCCAAGTTCCATAAAGTGACGACAACCACACATTGCCGTAACGGATGGGCATATAACCGGAATCAAACCTGTTTAGAGTGACTTTACCCTTTTCATTATGGGAAGCTTCTACCCAAGTTTCTATCATGTCCTCACCGGGATAAGTCTTGTAGTTGACATTGATTGTAAACGGATACACCTTGTCTTTCAAGACCACGGTCACAACATTGCCATCGCCGGTCGTGGTGGTTATGACATCATCCACTACTACGTCAAGTGATCGGTTACCATCGGTGTGAGTCACTACCATGGCTTGATCGCCCTGAGGAAAATATCCGAATACAGGATAAGCGTCATTGTTGATTACACCGCCGGTTTTAAGGTTAGCAAGATCAACATCACTGATTTTTTCCCCATAGTGGAGAATTTTTAGACTTTCGCCCTTGTTGGCATCCAGAACAAGAGATGTGTTGGGAGTGGATATGTGGATATTTTCAGCATTTACATTACCGATACCCATTAATCCTCCAACAAATAAAGCTCCTAAAGAGAAAGCTACTGATTGTTTCATAAAGTAGTTATAGAAGGTTAATAAAATTCTGTCAAAAAAAACTATATAGCGTGTATAGTTTAGGTTAAGAAACTTTTTCTTTGATGCAAAATTACTAAAAATCCACGACCCCTGCAATTAAGTGTAATAAGCCCAAGCATCATCCACAAACATAACAAAGTTTATCATAAAACGCAACATCCTAAATATCAACATATTATCCCCACAGACCGAGTAGTTACTAAATTATCTTAATGGATAAAATAGTATCATCATTAGATAATTTATACCTAATATTTTCACATCTCCACATAAAAAGTTAAACAGCCTATGAGAATAATAAAAAATTTGATTATATTTGTAAAATCATAATTATCTTATCGAACTGATTTAAAGGATGGATAAAGTAACAATAAAAGGCAAGGATTATATCTTTGCTATGGAAATGAAAGTTCGGGATTATGAAGTGGATTCCGAAGGGATAGTAAATAATGCCATTTACCTGCATTATTTGGAGCATACACGCCATGAATTCTGCGAGGCAGCAGGAGTGTCCTTCCGGGAAATGCACCTTAACGGTATTGATCCGGTCCTGAACAAAGCTGAAATTGAATATAAAACGCCTTTGACTCTTAGTCAGAAATTTATAAGCTGCCTTAATCTGGAACGTGAAGGAGTAAGATTTATATTTTACCAGGACATATATGACCTTGATGACAATTTAGTGATTAAAGCTAAAATATCATGTGTCACCACTAAAAACGGCAAGTTGACACGTGGTGATGAGTTAGCCGATGCCTTTATAGAATACCTACAGTAGATACTGATGAGTGCTGATTTATATAAAATAGCATTTTCTTGCCTTAAAGGCATAAATCTCCGTTTGGCAAAAGAATTGCTAAGCCGATGCGGCTCTGAAGAGGCATTCTTCACAGCGACTGAACAGCAACTTTCGGCAATAAACAGTTGTCGGAACAGCCTTTTCTCTCAGTCTTACCGTGACAGCGTAATGCAAATGGCTTCATGTGAAAAAGACTTTATAGAGAATAACCATGTGAAAACTTTATATTTTACTGACAGCGATTATCCTCAACGACTGCTGGAATGTGACGACGCACCTGTATTACTATATGGACTGGGCGACTTCAATCTTAACAGCAGACACATTATTAGCATAGTGGGCACACGCCATGCCACACCTTACGGCAATGACTTCGTGAGAAACCTGATTAAAAGTCTCTCGGAACGGCTGGAAGATTTTGTCATAGTGAGCGGTCTTGCCTATGGTATCGACGTGGCGGCTCATCGCGCGGCTCTTGATTTCGGTGTACCCACAGTGGGTGTGCTTGCCCACGGATTGAACACTATATATCCGGCTCAACACCGTAACACGGCTACGGCGATGGTGAGATCAGCCGGCTGCGGACTGCTTTCGGACTACCGTTCGCAGGATGCGTTGCACAAAGGCAATTTTGTGGCACGCAACCGCATTGTAGCCGGACTTTGTGACTGCACTATTGTTGTCGAATCAGCCGAGAAAGGCGGTGCATTGATTACTGCCGGAATTGCCGAAGCTTATCACCGTGATGTGTTTGCGCTTCCCGGAAGAATCTCGGACCGTTACAGCAAAGGCTGCAATAAGCTCATTAAAGATAATGTAGCCGGATTGATTAATTCAGCCGATGACTTGGTTGAGGCTATGCAATGGCATGTCAAGCCTGTGGAAGGACAACAGAATACTCTCCAAGTGGAGATATCGCCTGTTGAAGAAAGTATACTTGATTATCTGCGGCAACGTGGTGAAGGTAGCATCAACACCATGTGCGTGGAACTGAATATACCCATCAACAAGATTATGACCCTGCTGGTGGACATGGAATTTAAAAATCTGCTTATCCCCTATCCGGGAGGCAAATATAGACCGGCATAGGCAACTATTGACCTATCCGGAATGTTTTATTTTTAGTTACTTAAATTTTATAACCGAAATTCAATTATGGAACAAAACGCTATTCAATCCTCAGAGATGATTATAAATCCCGACGGGACAATATTTCATCTGCATCTTTTGCCTGAGCAACTGTGTGACAGAATAATACTTGTGGGCGATCCCGGACGTGTGAATATGGTCGCCGAGTTCTTTGACACCAAGATCTTTGAGGTTTCTTCACGCGAATTTCACACCATCGGAGGCACTTACAAGGGAAAAGACATAATGTGCTTGTCCCACGGCATAGGGCCTGACAACATCGACATTGTAATAAACGAGCTTGACGCTCTTGCAAATATCGACTTCAAAACACGGCAGATAAAACCGGAACACCGCACCTTGACTATGGTGAGAATAGGCACATCCGGGGCACTTCAGCCGGAACTGATACTTGGGACTCCGGTTATAGCCCAACGGTCCATAGGTTTTGACGGAGTTTTGAACTATTATGCCGGACGAAACAGCATATGCGACCTCGATTTTGAACGTGAATTCTGTGACTATGTGGACTGGAGTCCGCTCTTGGCTGCGCCTTATGTAGTTAAATCCGATGAGGAATTGGTAGAACGTATAGGCAGGGACGACATGGTGAAAGGCTGTACTATAAGCGCAGTAGGATTCTATGGTCCTCAAGGACGCAAATTAAGGCTTCCGCTGACCATGCCGCACTTGAATGAACGCATAGAGCGATTCCGCTATAACGGCATAGCAGTAACCAACTACGAGATGGAAAGTGCTCCGCTTGAAGGATTGGCACGTTTGTTAGGGCACAAGGCAATGACTGTATGTTCCATAATAGCCAACCGTGTAAGAATGGATGCCACCCCTAATTATAAGACCGCTATCAGGGACTTGATAGAAACTGTGCTTGAGCGCATCTGACATAATGGAATTATGTCGATGCCTTATAGTAGAGGATTATAGCTATAATTATATATAGGAAATTAGGTATCCACATTGCCACAAACGGCGAGGTATAGCCCGATACGGCAAAGGTTGAGGTCACTGTCATGAACAGGATGTAACCGAAACTGAGCGTAAGCCCTATACCGATGTTTATACCCATTCCGCCTTTGACCTTTTTGGAGGAAAGGCACATACCTATCACAGTAAGAATGAATGCCGCGGCGCACATCGCATAGCGGCGTTCATTTTCTATTTCAAATGCCTTGATGTTGGCTACTCCGCGTGCCTTCTGTCTCGCTATATACTCATGAAGCTGAGGCGATGTCATAGTTTCCTGATCATTCTTAGAAATAAGGAAGTCTCTCGGCTCTATAGGGATTATTGTGTCCATACGGGTTCCCTTTGTGATTTTTTCTTCAAGACCTTCGATGTCGCGTATCATGTAGTCACGCACCTGCCATTTATAAAGGGTGTCCCATTTTATGGTAGTGGCGGTAAGGCGCGATACCAGTTTCTTTCCGTCGAATTTATCCAGCGAGAACCGGTAGCCGGTCTTAGTGGTATTGTCGAATCGTCCCATGTAGGCTATCTCTCCGGGAGCCACCATCATCTGTATATTACTACCGTAGTCCACACGTTTGTTCTTGACATAGGTGTTGGTATAGTCTATACGTTTTACATTTGCCGGAGGAATTATATATGCGCTAAGAACCCATGTCGATGCCGCAATCACAGCCGCCGACACAAGATAAGGCACTATCAGTCTACGGAAACTCACCCCCGATGAAAGCATAGCTATAATCTCCGAATTATCAGCCAGCTTGGAGGTGAAGAATATACATGCGATGAAAGTGAACAATGGACTGAACTGATTGGCGAAATAAGGCAAAAAATTGACAAAATAGTCAAAGATAGTTGCCTTTAACGGCGCTTTAAGAAATGAATCAAGCTTTTCATTGACATCAAACATCACGGTGATGGCAAGGATAAGCATAATCGCGAATATGTAGGTTCCTAAGAACTTCTTTATTATGTACCAGTCAAGTAACTTAAACATCGGCATTCATTTGGTTAAAGACGGTGCGTGACACGCTCCATCATTTCATTTTTCCACGATTTGAAATCACCGGCGAGAATGTGCTTGCGCGCTTCCCCTACAAGCCACAGGTAGAAAGCAAGATTGTGAATGGAAGCTATCTGCATGGCAAGAATCTCCTGCGACACAAAAAGATGCCTTACATATGCCTTGGAATAGACCCGATCCACAAAGCTTGGACCATCCTCCTGGAGAGGCGAAAAATCATCAGCCCACTTCTTGTTGCGCATATTCATTATGCCGTGGGAGGTGAAAAGCATTCCGTTTCTGCCGTTTCGGGTAGGCATCACACAATCCATCATGTCCACTCCACGCTCTATAGCCTCAAGGATATTGGCAGGTGTACCCACCCCCATCAGATAACGGGGACGGTCCTTTGGCAGAATGTCATTCACCACCTCTATCATGTCATACATCACTTCGGCAGGCTCACCCACTGCAAGTCCGCCTATGGCATTCCCTTCCGCGCCCAAGTCCGAAACCATTTTGGCGGCTTCACAACGCAAGTCAGGATAAGTGCAGCCTTGCACTATAGGGAAAAATGCCTGCGAATATCCGTAAAGACCTTCGGTCTCGTTGAAGTGTTTCCAACCCCTTTGAAGCCAACGGGTAGTCAG
>DAAL01000251.1 GCA_001701065.1 Bacteroidales bacterium GP4 | reverse complement strand
CGGTGGTCCATTCGGGAGCCGCGCCCCACCAGCGCGGCGGATGCCGGAAAATACAAGGTGTCGCAGACATTCACCCTTGAGCCTGACGAAGTGATATACGGCCTCGGTCAGCGTCAATGCCCCGTGCTCAACCAGCGTGGCGAGAATGTGCGCCTGTGGAGCGGCAACACCAACATCACCATCCCTTACTTCACTTCGCAGAAGGGCTACGGAGTGTATTGGGACAATGCCGGCGACGGCGCATTCAACAGCAACGGCAATGACGTTACATTCCGTGCCGAAGTGGCTCCCGCCATCGACTATTATTTCATGTACAAGGACGGCACGCAGGACGGCGTGATAGCCGCTATACGTGACCTTACCGGCGAAGCCACCATGTTCCCGCTGTGGACTCTCGGCTACTGGCAGTGCCGCGAACGCTACAAGAGCAGCGACGAACTGTGTGACGTTCTCGACAAGTACCGTGAGCTTGAGGTGCCGCTTGACGGTATAGTGCAGGACTGGCAGTACTGGGGCTGTGACTCCAACTGGAACGCCATGCGCTTCATGAACCCCCACTATATCAACAAGATGGGCGACAAGAAGTGGATGCGCTATCTGCCTAACGACGAGAACCCTGACACCCGCTATCCCGAACCGCGCATAAAGTCGCCGGAGGAGATGGTGAAGTACGTCCATGACAACAACGCCCACCTGATGATTTCGATATGGGCAAGCTTCGGACCGTGGACCGACCAGTACCGCGAGCTCGACAAGATAGGCGCACTCCTTCCTTTCGAGACCTGGCCGCGCGACCGCGGCGTGCGTCCCTATGACCCGTTCAACCCCAAGGCGCGCGACATCTACTGGAAGCATCTGCGCAATCTCTACGACATGGGACTTGACGCATGGTGGACTGACTCCACTGAGCCTGACCACTTTGAAAAACCGGGCGATTCCGACCACATGACCCACGACGGATCATGGCGTTCAGTGAAGAACGCTTTCCCGCTGGTGAGCAACAAGGGCATCTACGAGCGTCAGCGCAAGATGAAGAACAATAACAAACGTTCGGTGCAGATGACCCGCTGCGGAGCATTCGGTCTTCAGCATTATGGCACATTCAGCTGGAGCGGCGACGTGGTTTCCAACTGGAACGTGATGAAAAACCAGGTTCCGTCAGGTCTTAACTACGTGATATGCGGCATTCCGTTCTGGAACACCGATATAGGCGGATTCTTCGGCTGGGACTACAACAACGATCCCAAGAACCCCGCCATGCAGGAACTCCAGGTGCGCTGGATGCAGTGGGGATGCTTCATGCCGTTGATGCGCAACCACTGCTCGTCGCCCATGGTAAGCGAGATTTACCGTTTCGGCAATCCCGGCGACTGGGCTTTCGACTCGCAGAAGAAGTTTATCGAGCTTCGTTACCGTCTTCTTCCTTATCTTTACAGCGCAGCCGGCGACGTGGTGCAGAACTCAGGCATGATGATGCGTCCGCTTGTGATGGATTTCGTGTCCGATTCCACCGCCATCCGTCTTAATGACCAGTACATGTTTGGCAAGGCTCTTCTTGTAAAGCCTGTGACCGACCCGCTCTACACCTATCTTGACAAGGACAAAAACGGGCATGCAATCTATCCTGAAGTGGCAAAGGCTGCCGCTCCGGTGGAAGTGTATCTGCCCAAGGGTGCCGAATGGTACGATTTCTGGACCAATGAACGCATCAAGGGCGGACAAAGCATCCTCCGTCCCACACCCATCGACGAAATGCCGGTGTACGTGAAAGCGGGAAGCATCATGCCGTTTGGTCCGCAGGTGCAGTATTCATCACAGGAACCATGGGATAATCTGGAAATACGTGTTTATCCTGGGGCCGACGGCTCGTGGACTCTCTATGAGGATGAAGGCGACAGCTATAACTACGAAAAGGGATTGTTTGCGCAGATACCTTTCAGCTGGGATGACGCTTCACGCACCCTCACCATCGGTGACCGCGCAGGTTCATTCCCCGGAATGCTTGAACAGCGTGATTTCCGCATAGTGCTCGTGGACGGCGATACCGAATCGGGCTATAAGCCGGCTTCCAAAATCAACAAGACAGTCTCTTATTCCGGCAAGAAGGTGGAAGTGAAGCTGTAAGGAATTCGTGAATTAAGTTAGATAATATGCCTTTATGAAAATATTGCCGTCCTTGCTTGCAGGGACGGCAATATTGTTTTTTATCGTTACGGTGTTACCTCGGAGAGGTGGCTACCATCGTGAATCATCGCTTTGCGATGCATCGTCACCAAAGGTGTAACCATCAATTTCCCGAATGGATTCGCCTGCCCTCCCCGAGCCGCCATTCAAAATTCAAAATCCCAAAATTCAAAATTACTTCTTCCAGCGCCAGTCGTGCACACACTTCCACTGGCTCCAGTCCACATCCTCATAGTTATAACAAGAATATGTGCCGTCCTCAAAATAGAAAAAGTTAAAAAGATAGGGGCAGCGAGTGGATTTGTACCAATAGGCGTTCTGTCCTTTCCATGTGCCCTTCAAGAGGGTGAAATTTTGTCCGTTTATCGAAGGTCTCATAATCTTTTTCTGCAGCCATTCAGGAAGTGTATTAAGGTCAATGGGTTCAGCCGGCAGTTCGGGATGTGCTGTCTCTCCATAATCTTCACTATACCAACTGTAGTGATATATGCTTCTCCATGTACACCAGTCGACTTCTCTGAATTGGTAAGGGGATTTTGTGCCGTCCTCAAGGTAGAAATAATGGGGGAAGGAGGAAGAACCAAAATCCTTGTACCAATAGGCACGCTGTCCTTTCCAGGTGCCTTCGAAGAGATCAAAAAAGTAAGAATCGTATTGGAAATAGTAAAGAATTATATTTTTGACCGGCTCGGGAAGCGTGTTTAGGTCGACCTTTTCACTCGGTAACCTCGGATGGACTCCCACGATTTTCAAGGAGGAAAGGTCAGTGTAAGGTTCCATGTCCATCTTCCAGTTCCACAGATATATGCACTTCCACCGGCTCCAGTCCACTTCGTCGAAAATGAAGGATTCTTCTTTGATTTTATCCTCCGCCTCAACATAGAAATAGTCAGGCACATCGAATGGTGAATGTATATTATTAAACCAATAAGCATGCTTTCCTTGCCATGTTCCTTCAAGCAGAACGAAATCTTTCCAATTATTCGCCCAGCTGATAATTTCAATTTGAATTTGTATAGGGATAGTGTTAAGATCCACGGGGGAATTCGGAAGCTTTATTTGTCCGCATATCACGTTGCCGTTCTCGCATCTTATATCGCCAAAGTCGTAGGATTCATAATCCTCGTCGTCAT
>DAAL01000102.1 GCA_001701065.1 Bacteroidales bacterium GP4 | reverse complement strand
TTAGCCACCTCATAGTAATAAGTACGCCCCAAGATGTCGCTTGCAATTAAAGCTTTCAGAAAGTTAACAATCAATTTATGGGAAAGGTTGATATAATACCACCGCGCGGCTACTCCGTTCCGCGAAGCGTAGTTGACAAATATGTTTAGAAGCTCCTCATTGTCAGGAAGCATCTCAAGAAGTTCGTTAAGGCTTTTGGCTTTGCTGAGTTGGCTGCGGTGGGTGTCGCTGTACTCGAAGGCGAATTTCTGCAGCAAACCGGCGTTCAGCACATTGACGTAGTAGCTGCTCATGCCGCTTGTGTCGTTAGGCACGAATACATCAGGCATGATTCCTCCGCCGCCGTAGACCGGACGACCGGCTATGGTGTAGAAAAGCATATTCTCGTCAAACTTTATACTGTCCGAGTTGAAGAATTCACCGTGGTCGTAACGGGTCAGAATCTCGTTATCATAGGACGCGCGGTCACCGAGCTTATAGTCTTTCTGGATGCAACGTCCCGAGGGAGTGTAGTAGCGTGACACGGTTAGACGCACCGCGCTGCTGTCGGGAAGCATTGTCTGACGCTGCACAAGTCCTTTGCCGAACGAGCGGCGACCGATAATCAGTCCTCGGTCGTTATCCTGCAAGGCTCCGGCGAAAATCTCGCTTGCGCTTGCCGAAAATTCATCGAGAAGCACCACAACATCGGAGTCGATGAATGAACCGGTACCGTCGCTGAACACCTGATAGTCCTCACGCGGATGCCGTCCCTGGGTATAAACGATGGGGCTGCGTCCGGGCAGGAATTCGTTTGCCATCCTGATAGCCATCTCCATGAATCCGCCGCCGTTGCCGCGTAGGTCGATGACGAAACTTTTGGCTCCGTTCTGGCTCAGGTTGTTTAGTGCTGTTATGAACTCGTCGGCTGTCTTGTTGCCGAATTTAGTCACCTTAATATACCCTGTCTCAGGCGATAGCATGTATGCCGCGTCCACAGTGTTCACGGGAATATCGCCGCGTGTGACATTGAATGTAAGCAGTTTCTTTGTATTTTGGCGGCGCACTCCGAGTTTCACCTCCGAGCCCTTTTCTCCGCGGAGCAGCTTCACTATGTCAGTCTGCGGAATTTTCCTTCCTGCCACCAGCGAGTCGTTCACGTAAAGGATGCGGTCACCGGGAAGCAGCCCTGCTTTCTCCGACGGACCGCCGGGTATTACCTCATTGACGGTCACCGTGTCAGTGAGCATGGTGAATGATATACCCACCCCGCTGAACGAGCCTTCAAGCTCCTCGTTGACTGACTGCAGATCCTGAGCCGGAATGTACACCGAGTGAGGGTCAAGGTTAGCTATCAGATTAGGCAGCGTCATCTCCACAATCGAATCCACGTCCACCTCGTCGACATAGTCACCGCGCACAAGGTCAAGCACCTCCATAAATTTCTTTTCGCCGGTGGACGGCTGAACCGAACGGTTATAATAAATCCCAATCCATATTCCTCCTACGACTGACACTGCGATAATCAGAGGAAGCCAAGCAATGGAATTTTTTAATCCTTTCATTTTATTTTTCTATTATATATCGTCAATCCAAGTTTTCGATAAAACAACATTCTACTCCTGCACGTTCAAGGAGGTCAACTCCGTCATGGACTCTATAGAACTCGTTGAACACCACCCGTTTTATGCCTGCCTGAATAATCAGCTTGCTGCATTCAAGGCATGGCGACGCTGTGATGTAGAGAGTGGAGCCTTCACTGCTGTTGCTGCTGCGGGCTATTTTGGTTATGGCGTTTGCCTCGGCATGAAGCACGTATGGTTTAGTCAAACCGCTTTCTTCGTCCTCACAGATATTTTCGAATCCTGCCGGTGTGCCGTTGAATCCATCGGATATAATCGTCTGGTCCTTGACCATCAAAGCACCCACTTGACGGCGGCGGCAATAAGAATTTTCCGCCCAAATACGCGCCATCCTCAGATAACGTTTATCCAGCAGAAGTTGCTTTTCTGTATGATTCATCTTAATTTTTGCTTCGAATACTTACATAATAACGTGCAAAGGTACAAAATTTTTCTTGATTTATCCCATTATTGTCTAAGAAAGGCACGTCTTTTTCGTTCAGGCATAAAAATCTCGGAGATTTTCACTATCTTTGCACAAAAACAAATATCATTTCATATGCTGCGTCAAATATTGTCAGAAGCAAGCGTTAAAGCCGTAAGGGAATTACTGGAGCAAAGCGAGCACATCGTAATTACTTGCCACGTATCTCCCGACGGGGATGCCATAGGCTCTTCGCTCGGACTTCTCCACGCTCTTGCCAATATAGGCAAAGAAGCACGCATCGTGACTCCCGACCGCACACCTGACAACATTCGCTTCCTTCCCGGAGTAAAGGATATTGTGCCCTACTCCATGTATCCCGACTTCGCGCGTCAGCTGATGAGTGAAGCTGACCTTATTTTTTGCCTCGACTATAACGCGCCTTACCGTATAGACAGGCTCAAGGAACTGCTGGAAGCTGCCACCGCTAAAAAGATACTGGTGGATCATCACGAAAATCCCGAAGATTTCACCGACGTGGTGATATCCCATCCTGACCAATCCTCTACATCAGTCCTGATATTCCGTCTTCTGTGCCGCCTGGAACTGTTCTCGGCTATAGACCGTAAGGCAGCCACTTGCATCTACACCGGCATGATGACCGACACAGGCAATTTCTCCTACAACTCCAATGACCCTGACCTGTACGTGGTAGTAGCCGAACTGATAAAGAAAGGCATCGACAAGGATGAGATATACAAGAAGGTGATGCACAACAAGCGTCCGAATGTCCTGAAGCTCAACGGATACGCGCTGTCCAACATGCAGTATTTCCCTGAGTCGAAAGCTGCCCTTATAGTGCTCACCACCGAGGACCTCCAGCGTTACGACTACCAGAAAGGCGACACCGAAGGTCTTGTCAACGAACCTCTTACTGTTAGGGACATCATCTACTCCGTGTTTATCCGTGAAGGTGAACGCTACCAGAAAGTATCCACCCGAAGCAAAGGGGGACTGCGGGTAAATAAGATATGCGAAAAGTATTTTAACGGAGGCGGACACATCAATGCCGCCGGAGGCGAATTTTACGGAACCCTCGACGAAGCGGTTGAAACATTCAAGAAATCACTGGAATACGTGAACCAGTACATCGAGAAACGAGAAAAAAAGAAACAAGAAAACAATAAAATTTTAAATTGAACGAAAAATGAGATTCTTAAAATGCAAATTATCGGCATTGATGCTGGTTGTCACAGCTTTAGCTTTCACAGCATGCAACAACACCACCAGCTACGCCGACTTGCTGAAGGACGAGACTAAATCAATAAACAATTTTCTCGCTGACCAAAAAGTGATAGGCTCAGTGCCCGAGGATTCAATATTCATCACCGGCGAGGAAGCTCCTTACTACAGGATGGACGAGGACGGATATGTGTACATGAAGGTGATTAAGACCGGCGACATGAAGAACCGTCCCGAGTACAACGACTTGGTGTACATGCGATTCACCCGCTACAATCTTGAAAACTACAAGGACGGAAAACTTCCCGAAGGCTCAGGAAACGCTGAAAATGTAATCGACAGCTACACTTTCCGCTACCAAAACAATCAGTCAGCCAATACACAGACATGGGGTCAAGGCATACAATACCCCCTTCATTACCTCGGCTACGGATGCGAAGTGAAAATGGTGATTCGTTCAGCCTACGGACCCTCCAAGGAAATCTCGCAGGTGGTGCCGTTCCTTTATCACGTAAGATATTATAAAAGCCAAATTTAAACGATTTTTTATATGTCACTTATTAAATCAATTTCAGGTATAAGAGGCACAATAGGCGGACAGCCCGGCGAAGGGCTCAGTCCCGTGGATGTCGTGAAATTCACTGCGGCATATGCTCAATTCATAAAGTCCACAACATCAATAAAATCCCGCACAATAGTAGTGGGGCGTGACGCTCGTCTTTCAGGCCCTATGGTGAGCAAACTCGTGGTTGCCACCCTCAACGGCATGGGATTCGATGTTGTGAACATAGGCAAAGCATCCACTCCCACCACCGAAATAGCGGTAGTGATGGAGAAAGCATGCGGAGGTATCATCATCACCGCTTCGCATAATCCCAAACAGTGGAACGCCCTGAAGCTTCTCAACCAGAACGGCGAGTTCCTGAACGATGCCGAAGGAAAAGAGGTGCTACGCATAGCCGAACAGAACGATTATACTTTCGCCGAAGTAGAAAACCTCGGCAAAACCTACAAAAACAACACCTACAACCGCAAGCACATCGACATGGTGTGCGCCCTTGACCTTGTGGACGTAGACGCAATAGCCAAGGCTGACTTCACAGTGGCTGTGGATGCCGTAAACTCGGTGGGAGGAACCGTAATACCCGAACTGCTTAAGGCACTCGGCGTTAAGAACATAATAGAGCTTAACTGCGAGGCTAACGGAAAATTTGCCCACACTCCGGAACCGATACCGGAAAACCTCACTCAAATCTCCGACCTCATGAAAAACTCCAAAGCCGATGTAGGTTTTGTGGTTGACCCTGACGTGGACCGTCTTGCCATAGTCATGGAGAACGGAGAAATGTTTGTCGAAGAGTATACCCTCGTGGCTGTGNNTGGCTGACTACATACTAAGCCACACCCCCGGCTCCACCGTGTCCAACCTAAGCTCATCACGCGCACTTCGCGATGTCAGCGCGCGCCACAACTGCAGCTACAACGCCGCCGCTGTGGGCGAAGTTAATGTAGTGACCAAGATGAAAGAGACGGGTGCCGTGATAGGCGGCGAAGGCAACGGCGGTGTTATTTATCCTGCCGCCCACTATGGTCGCGACGCGCTTGTGGGAGTGGCTTTGTTCCTTACCCTTCTCGCCAAGNNGCCAAGAGCGGCAAGAAAGTAAGCGAGCTTAAAATGACCTATCCGCAGTACTCTATCGCCAAAAATAAGATAGAATTGACTCCTGACATAAATGTGGACAACATTCTTCTCGCTATAAAAGAAAAGTACGCCCACGAACAGATCACTGACATAGACGGCGTGAAGATTGATTTCCCCGACAGCTGGGTGCATCTTCGCAAATCCAACACAGAACCTATCATCCGCATCTACGCCGAGGCATCCACTATGGAAAAAGCCGATGCGCTTGCACAGGACATCAAGGATGTGATATCATCCCTCGCCTAAACTAATATTAGGATTCCCGCACCACGTGTTATTGCTGGTTTTGGCAGTAACACGTGTTTTTTTATGCCGATCCGTGATGAACACATAAAGGGCTTGAAATAACGTCAAAGTCAAGACGCTGTTTAACAGAATATTATTAAAATCATGCAAATAAAGAAGAAATGAACTATTAAT
>DAAL01000061.1 GCA_001701065.1 Bacteroidales bacterium GP4 | reverse complement strand
TGGACTCCTAATGTCAACATATTCCGTGATCCCCGATGGGGCAGAGGGCAGGAAACCTACGGTGAGGATCCCTGTCTTTCCGCAACCTAATCCGACGAAAATCGGACAAAGACGGACAAACCGCAGACTATCAAATAGTTCTGCGGTTTTTTCGTGTCTTATCCCATCGGATTCAGGACCGATTCCAGACCAAGAAAAGACCATTTCAGACATACTTTTGGCACAAATCTGACACAGGAATTTTCTAAGGCATTTTTGTGCCAGATTTGTGTCAGAAATATACGTAATAAATTGATGTGCAAGTGGTTATTCAGACCTAACTTGGACATAAATCGGACAAAATACGCCATTTTTGGAGCTTCTGTGCCTAATATTTGATTTTGTGTGCCAGATTTGTGCCAGAAACGCTTGTAACATACTGATATTATGATTATTCCAAAAACCTAACTCAGACACAATTCGGAAAATCGTGCGACATTTTAAGATTTACCTACTGGAATGTTAAAGTCGAATTTCAGCTAATGTCTGATGTCGTTGGATAAGCCTGCTGATAACGGGAGATTTGGAGATGTCTAATAAATGTCATGTATGTTAAATATAAGCTAAGTCGCTGATTTGTCTGATATTGGTCTTCAAAACGTCCAATCCATCCTATTGTTAAACTCGTTATCATTGCAGAGTCGGGAGTAATCGGCTCAGTAATGATAACCACAAAATCCAACGAAAGATGAAACAAAACACGTTTAAAGTTTCATTCGTTCTTCGTCGGAACCACGTTAACAAGGATGGGAAATGTGCCATCGTTGTCCGTGTAAGCGTTAACGGCGAATATGAACGATTCAACTCCACTCTTGATATAGAGCCGGAGTTGTGGGACACCCAAGCTGGAAAGGCTATAGGGCGAACAACAAAGATTATGGCGTTCAACAAACGCCTCGATGACATCAAGTATGTGATGCAAAACCATTACCATGATCTACTCAATACCCACGGGTATGTGACGGCTGAGATGGTGAAGAATGCCTATATGGGCATTACCGCCAAGGAGGAATCTCTCATGCCTATATATGATGAGTTCCTCGCCGAGACAAAGAAGATGGTCGGCATCAACCGCAGCGACAAGACGTATCAGAAATATGAACGTTGCAAGCGTCGCGTCGTAGAGTTCATGAAGAAGAAGTACAACATCAGCGACATACCTCTGAAAGAACTCAAGCCCAAATTCCTCAGCGACTTTGAGGTATTCCTTGCCACTGAATATCAGTGCAAGCCGAACACGGTTTATAAGTTCCTCCAACTTTTCCGTATGGTTCTCGTAAAGGCACAACGCGAGGGAATCTCGTTCCCTGACCCCTATCTCAACTATAAGATGAGAAAAGAACGGGTTGACCGTGGCTATCTGACAGAGGAGGAAGTGCTGGCCATTGCCTCAAAGGAAATCAACATCCGCCGCCTCGACCAAGTGAGGGATGTCTTCATCTTTGCTTGCTACACCGGACTGGCATATGCCGACATATCGACACTCCGGGCTGAAAACATCAAAAAAATGTTCGACGGCAAACTGTGGATTGTCACTCACCGCCAGAAGACGAAGACCAATGTCAATGTGCCACTCCTCCCACCGGCAGCCAAAATTCTTCAGAAATATGAGGGGCAGTTCCTCAATGGTGAGATACTGCCCATGCTCAGCAATCAGAAAACCAATGCTTATCTCAAAGAGATAGCTGACCTCTGTGGCATCGAGAAGAATCTGACGTTCCACTTGGCGAGACACACTTTCGCCACTACGATGACCCTTGGCAAGGGTGTTCCCATCGAGTCTGTGTCAAAGATGCTTGGGCATACCAACATCCAGACAACTCAAATCTACGCACGAATCACCAATGAGAAAATCAGCAAGGACATGGAAAACCTCGCAAAAAATCTCGGAAATCTCGATTTTTAGTTGATATAAGGCTAAATCACTGATTGAGTGTCGGCTATTATATCAATGGCCGGCACTTTGTCTTTATCCCAGACTATTAAGAAATGTTAAAAATAGCGTGTTTGAATGGGTTGTTCCTTGGGAAGTTCCCAAGTTAACTTTCAGCCATTGATTTACTTTGCCGATGTAAAACCACTAAACTCCAAAAGATATGGAACAGAACATTACTCTGGAGCAGGTCTATGAGAGGCAAATATCCCTTGAACATACAATGGCTCTCATTCTCGAACTGCTGAAGGCAGAGGAGAAGAAGAAAAAGGAGATGCAGGAAGCCGCCGAGGACATTTCGGCAATTCCTCCGATACCCAACTCTCTTGCAGCGAAGCTGCTGCGGATTTCCACCCGTCAGCTCCAGCGCAAACGCCGGGAGTACAAGCTCACTTGGATTGAGCGTGGCCGGGAGGTGCTATACCACCTCGTACCCATCATCAAGGCAATCCACCGTCTGCAACTGAGATGGAATGAGAACGTGCTTGAAGAAATAAAGAAGTCAAACCGTAAAATACCGAAAGTAAAATGACATCAGCAGAATTCAAAATAATTTGCCGCATGATCAATGAGCTTGAGGCGAAGTTCAACAAGAAGCTTGACGGTTTCGGCGAGAGATTCATCGGTATGCTCCAAGGCTTCTCAATCCTTGACCCCGACAAGCAGACAATGACCACAGCTGAGGTCTGTGAGCAATACGGTGTCTCAAAAAGAAAGCTCTGCGACATGAGGGCCAACGGTGAGATACCATATATAAAGACCGGGAAAGGCAAGAACAGCAAAATCACATACCGCATAGCGGATGTAAATGAGGTGTTCTCCTCCCGATAAAAAAGAAATATCACACACCTATTATAATTATCGCGTCGGCAACGGCGCAAGTTACAAACCACAAAATCCACTTTTAATTATGGAACAAAACCAGAATTACGAAGAAGTGCTGATTGCCCGTAACAATGAGACCGGGCAGGTAGGCGCAGTCGTCGGTCAGAATCCCGACGGCACACCCAAGATGACCGATGTAAAGTCGGCAAAGATGTCTGACCTCATCAAGTTCACAAAAGGTCAAAACCCGATGGAGGCCTTTCTCTCAAACTTCCTCCGTCAGGCGAAGAATCCCTCGACCTTCGGGTTCTTCAAAGTCCCGGCTGACCGCTACGAGAGCGTGGGCATGGCAATGGCTGACTTCATGCAGAACCCCGAAGCCAATGCCGAAATCCTCAAAGACTTCAAGGTCGATATGCCTCAGCAGGTACAGACCGAAGCACAGCAACAGGAGCAGAAGCCGGTGGCAGAGCAATCTGCACCGTCAGCCGAGAACACTCCAACGGAGCATCACTATCAGGCAATAGACGAAAGCAAGATTGACTGGGCCAATCTCAAGGAGAAATGGGGCATTGACCGCGACGAACTTGAAAAGTCGGGAGACCTCAAGGAGATGCTCTACAACCGCAAATCGAAATTGGTGACTGTTACGCCCACCTTTGGAGGTGAGAAGTTCCCCATCGACGCTCGTCTCTCTTTCCGCTCTGACGATGCCGGCAATGTGAAGGTGGTTCCCCACTTTATTCACCGTGAGCCTAAACTCGACCAAGAGTTTAAGGGCTACAAGTTCTCAAAGGAAGACAAGGACGCTCTCAAAGCCACCAGCAACCTCGGCAAGGTCGTTGAACTCACCGACAAGAATGGCGAAAAAGTTCCCTCCTACGTCAGCATCGACCGTCTCACCAACGAGATTGTGTCAATCCCGGTCAAGGATGTCTATATCCGCGATACCGTGGGTCAGACCAAGCTCACCATTCCAGAAGTGATGCAGCTGAAGGACGGGAAGGCACTTCCTCCTAAAGAAATCGAAGGGAAGAACGGCCAGAAATACACCGTTGTGCTTCAGGTGTCAGCCGACCGCAAGGGCATTGAGTTTGTCCCCGGCGGCGTGAGAAAGCAGAACCAATCTGAGAAGCAGGAGCAATCCAAGTCTCAGGGTCAGCAGCAGTCATCGTGGATGACCAAGGACGGCAAAATCAAGCCTATCTCGAAATGGGCAGGTGTGCCGCTCACGCCACAACAGCAGGAAGCCTATGTCAAAGGTGAGGTTGTCGAGATGAAGAACATGGTTGACCAGAAGGGCCAGCAATGCACCGTCTATCTCAAATTCAACCCGGAGAAACAGCGTCCGAACACCAGTCTCAATGACCCGCGTGTCAAGGTTGCCAACGAGTCCAAGACTCAAAAGGCTGTTAACAATGACGGTCTGACCAATGAGGCCACAATGACCGTTATTAAATTTTTCTTCNNCTCACCGCCCCTCTCCAGAAGGGTCAAACTGCCCCGAAGGACGAAAACCAGCAGCAACAGCAGCGTAAGCCCAAAGGCCCGAAGCTCTGACTTTGTTGAGTTTCAAAGGCTGAAATAACATTGGAATGGTCCGGAATATTCCATTGTTTTTCACCAACCACTACATCCATCCAAAAAATTTCTAACAATTAAAATCTTCACGATTATGACGAAGAAAAATTTAATAACGGTCATTACTGACCATCAGCTCACCGCCGACACTATCGCAACCGTGATTGGTGCTACCGAAAAGCACAACGGCTACTATTACGGCAACGGCTATGCCGTGACATGGACAAACGGCAGCGTTATCGAGGCCACCTTCAAGCCCAAAGAGAGCTTTGTCCTCTCCTCCGACATGGATCCCATGCTCGTGTTCGCCCACAACTTCCGTTTTGCCATGCGCAACTACGACAATCTTGTGGGCTACGACAAGACAACCCACGACCAACAGCACCTATCAACCGTCAAGGCACTCTGGAAGATGAGTCACACCATCGTCAACGCCATGATGCCTTCCATAGAGAGCGAACTCGACTTCCTCGCACTCTACTACTATCTGGCAATGCCGGTAAATGTTCGCCGTGCGTGGCTACCCATACTCACCAAGCGAGAAATCATCTCGGCTGTGGAGAATGGTCCGCGTCGTCCTGACAAGTATGAGACTTGGCGCTCCAACGGTATCTACAACAAGCTCGTCAAACTCTGCAAGGAGGATGCCGAACTTCGAGGCGAAGCCACAATCGAGGAAATAACTGTGAGAGAGGCTGCGAAGGATGCCGCAATGCTTGGCGTTGAGGCACCGAAGGCCGGAGAGGTCGTTGAATTGGACAATCACACCATCCACTTCACTGACGGTATCACGCTCTTCAATCTGCCGCAACTTCTTATCGCCGGTGCAACGGAACTCAACTTCACACACGAGGAGACCATGCAGGCGGCGTTCAAGCTCTATGCCAAGAAACTCATATCCTATCCCTTCGCCCAGCAGAACACCATACCTTACGAAGTGTGGAGTCTGATGAAGCGCAACCGTCAGGTACTTCGCTTCAACAGCAAGTGGGGCAAGAAGGTGAAGCGCAACTTCCTCTCTCGCCGCCACAACTTCCGTTCCGGTGAAAACGAGTTCAACGGCTTCGGAATCGTCACCACCGGTCTGCATCCCACCGACCTCACGCGTGACGAGGAGAAGCTCTACAACCTCATTGTCAAGCGCGTTCTCGATGCGTTCACACCCGCAAAGAAACGCAACGGCAAGAGGTGCCTTAAAAGCGAAAAATAAGAAAATTTCAGACAAAACCGCCTGAACCATACATATATTAACACGAATCATTCCTCCAGTGTGCCGAAAATTTTGTAAATTTGCACTTGATTCAACGTCATAATGTTTTTGTTTCATTTTTTGACGTGGATTTAGTGGTTGGCCACTGGGAGGGATACCCGGTGGCCTTTTTACATACTGTTGAGAATCACACACCTATATCAGTCTTATGTGAATAAGGCTGCCGGGAAACCACTAAAATCCAAAAAGATGAAACAGAATAAAGACCCGATGGAGCTTGATTTTTACCTGCTCTATCTCGCTCAACATTTGCGTGAGCATCAGTTCCCACAAGCCACTAACCAAAAGTTCATAGCCGAAAGAGCGGAAGAAGCCTACGACACGTTCCACTCTCTGCGCTGGGAAGGTAGGTCATTTCAGGTTGCCCAAGAACTGGCAATGCGTACCCTGCTCAATGGTTTGTATGTCTCCAGATACGACATTCTCTACGATATTGTAGAGGATAAGTTGTGGCAACACCTTCCACCGGAGTATTGGGTAGAATTTACAATCCACCTGCTGACCAAGAAGAAGTTGCATGACATCCTCGACCGATATGAGGTAAATGGCGACTTTCTCGAAAGAGAAACTCATCAGCCCATGCTTGATGAACTTACAGGTGAAATCTTTGAAATCCTCGACGACTATGGCTTATTACAGAAAACAGACGATGCTTGACAACATCGAAGCCATTCGTGTGGTCTTTCGATTGGGTGTTGAGAAGCGTCCGCCTACTGCTGATGAGCGTGAGGCGTTGGGCAAGTATGCCGGATTCGGTGGGCTGAAGTGCATCCTAAATGACGCAAATGAGTTGGCCGACGCTGCCAAATGGAGCAAATCTGACATTGAGTTGTTTGCGCCTACAATTGAGTTGCGACGGCTTATCCATGACAACTCTAAGAATGACAAAGAGTTTGCTGCTTATATGGATTCATTGAAGGCATCGGTACTTACTGCGTTTTACACTCCTGCGCCGGTGATTGATGCTCTTGCTGATTCGCTGAAGAACAGCGGCATCGAAATCAAGCGATTTCTTGAACCCTCTGCCGGACAAGGAGCGTTCGTTGATTCCTTTCTCAGAAATGGGCTTTATCCCGGTACTGAGACACTCGCCTTCGAGAAAGATCTGCTCACCGGCAAGATTCTATCTGCACTTCATCCCTCTATCTCCACCGAGATAAGTGGCTTTGAGAAGATAGACCATGATTTTGAGGGTTACTTCGATGTGGCTGCTTCAAATATTCCTTTCGGCGATTTTGCAGTCGCTGACCCTCGCTATGCGACGAGTCATGAAATTGCCTATCGCCAATCGGTGAAGACTATTCACAATTATTTCTTTCTCAAATCACTTGATTCAGTGAGAGAAGGTGGTATCGTTGCTTTCATTGCCTCGCAGGGGGTTATGAATTCTGCAAGTCCATTCGTGCGCATGGAACTGATGCGCCGTGCCGACTTGGTGGGAGCAATCCGTTTGCCCAACAACACTTTCTCCGACAATGCCGGAACTGACGCGGGTTCGGATTTGATAATTCTTCAGAAGCACACCGACAAGAAAGCGTTGTCGGCTGATGAGGAATTTTTCATCCAGTCAATTGTTGACCGCGACACCAAAGCACCGAACAATAAATATTTTGCGGCTTATCCGCAGAGTGTTATCTGTACGGAAGCGAAAGTCGGCACTGACCCCTATGGCAAACCTGCTGTCATCTATAAGCATGATGGTGGTGTGGACGGCATAGCTGCTGATATGCGTAAGGCACTTGATGAGACCCTTCATCTGCGTCTTGACTTGGAGCGATACAACAATAAAGGTCTGACTCCAACACCTACGCCAACTCCGGAACCGCCATCTCCCGAACTTGTTAGGCAGTCCACTGAAAATAAAGTGGAAAAGCCCAAACGCATTGCAGACACCCCGTTGATGCAGCAATACCGGGAGATGAAGAAGAAACATCCCGATGCCATTCTTCTATTCCGTGTCGGCGACTTCTATGAGTGCATGGGCGTTGATGCCGTGAAAACATCGGAGATATTGGGCCTGACCCTTACCCGGCGTATGAACGGCGACAAAAACAGTATCGAGTTGGCCGGATTTCCACATCATGCTCTCGACACTTATCTTCCCAAGTTGGTAAGAGCCGGAAACCGTGTTGCTATCTGTGAGCAGTTGGAAGACCCTAAGATGAAGAAGACCGTCAAGCGAGATACTCCCAAGCCAAAACCTGAGCCGAAAGAGGAAACGCCTAAATCATCTCCGGCTGCACCGCCTCTGGCTCCAAGTTCTCCGGCAAAAGAGGTTGAGACAGATGACAGAGTGAATTACGAAGATAATCCTGACCCTCGTCTTTTTCAATACAATCTCTTTGGTGAGTTAGAGCCAATTGGAAAACCGCAGCGTCAGCCACGTCAAGAGCCGAAGGAGGAGGAAAAGCCAAAGCCGACGGTCAAGGTAAATCTGGATCAGCAGAAGAAATTTCGTCCCCTTTCACAAAAGGAACTGGAATTTTACGGCTCACTGGATTGGGAGACCAATCCGCCTATCAACGGCTTCTACGAGACGATGATGAGCATAGCCCATCGCCAACTTGCGGAAATGGAGGCTGAACGTGAGGCATTGGAGGCTGCCAAGAAGGAGACCGTTACCGAAGGCGGCACAATCATCGAAATATCAAAAGGTGATTTTGTTCCGAAGCCAAGAGTGGCTCAACCTGCGCCCAATGTGGCTGAGCGTGATATGTCGCCGCGTCCGTTCAAGGAAGATATACAATTCTTCCACCACAACGGCTCAATGGTTGTTCAGGACGGAATGGTCGGTTTTCTTTCTGAGGTTCGTAAGAATGGAGCATTATTCTCGCCCCTGTCGCTCAAACCGGAGCAGGAGAAACGAGCCATGCTTTATGTCACTCTATCAGAAACTTATCAAAAACTCTATAATTTTGAGGCTGAGACGCATGAGGCAAGTGCCGAATTGCGCCAGCATCTGAATGACTACTACGATGAGTTTGTTGACAAATACGGCAACCTCAATGAGAAACAGAATGTCAAGTTCATTCTCATGGATGCCAACGGACGTGACGCGCTGGCTTTGGAACGAGGCGAAGGTGGTATGTTTGTCAAGGCCGACATCTTTGACCACCCGGTTTCTTTCT
This sequence comes from Bacteroidales bacterium GP4, assembly GCA_001701065.1. Lineage (GTDB taxonomy): Bacteria > Bacteroidota > Bacteroidia > Bacteroidales > Muribaculaceae > Muribaculum. The sequence goes on along the minus strand of DAAL01000061.1, from coordinate 2,583 downwards.
CACAGGATGAAATCACCTCGGTTGAAATGCCGCAGGACGCTCTGATGGCGTCGCTAAATAAATACGGCGAGGTGAATATGGAGTATATGGCGGACCTTCTTGGCATAGACAAGAATGCCGGCGACATCGTTGGTCAATACGAATGGGATTTGCTGGATGCGCTTGAAGGCCATATCTACTATAACCCCCTTGTGGAGAAATATGAGATAGCCGACAAGTTCATCGCCGGAAATGTTGTCAAGAAATCAGATGACATTAGGGCTTGGATTGACAGTCAGGAGAAGCGCATAGCCAATTTCCCCGGCTATGACGGCATTGAACCGTTTATAGACATCTCCAAGAAATCACTGAAAGCTTTGGAGGATGCCATTCCACGGAAGATTACCTTTGATGAACTGGACTTCAACTTCGGTGAAAGGTGGATCCCGACGGGCCTATATTCGGCATACATGTCTCATTTGTACGGAACTGATGTGAAAATAGCGTATTCCTCATCAATGGACGAGTATTCATGTGACGCACGTCGCAAGAATATGAAGATTTGGGAGGAGTATTGTGTAAGAGGATATTACAGGGTTTACGATGGAATGTCGTTGCTCAAACATGCTCTTCACAACACTGTTCCCGACATCAAGAAATCCATCGGCAAGGATGAGGACGGTCACGATATAAAAGTTCCTGATGTTGAGGCAATCCAACTGGCCAATACAAAGATTGACGAAATCCGCAATGGTTTTTCTGAATGGTTGGAGGCTCAGTCACCGGAATTCAAGGACAGACTGGTTGACCTTTACAACTCGAAGTTCAACTGCTACGTCCGACCTCACTATGACGGTAGCCATCAGACATTCCCCGACCTCAACATGAAGTTGTTGTCTGACCGTTATGATATTCATTCTATTTATCCTTCTCAGAAAGATTGTATCTGGATGTTGAAACAGAACGGAGGTGGCATTTGCGATTTCGAGGTTGGTTGTGGCAAAACTCTGATTATGTGCATAGCAGCTCATGAGATGAAACGTCTCGGTCTGGCAAACAAACCGATGATTATCGGTCTGAAAGCCAACGTTGCTGAGATTGCCATGACTTATCAGACTGCCTATCCTAATGCGAGAATCCTCTATGCCGATGAAAAGAGTTTCAAGGCTGAAAATAGAGTCGCGTTCTTCAATCAAATCAAGAACAACGATTATGACTGCGTAATAATGTCGCACGACCAATTCGGTAAGATTCCGCAGTCACCGGATATTCAGCAGCAAATCTTGCAGGCTGAACTTGATACCGTTGAGGAAAATCTTAATGTCATCAAGGAACAGGGTCACGACATTTCAAGAGGAATGTTGAAGGGTCTTCTCAAAAGGAAGGAGAACCTGACGGCAAAGATTGCAACACTCCAATATAATATGGAGCAGCAGAAGGATACTGTTGTTGACTTCAAACAAATGGGTATTGACCATATCTTCGTTGACGAGTCGCACCAGTTCAAGAACCTAATGTTCAACACCCGGCACGACCGTGTGGCAGGTCTTGGGAACTCCGAGGGAAGCCAAAGAGCATTGAATCTTCTCTATGCAATCCGTACCATTCAGGAACGGAGCGGCAAGGATTTGGGCGCTACTTTTCTCAGTGGCACTACAATATCCAATTCGCTCACCGAATTGTACCTGCTATTTAAATATCTTCGTCCGAATGAACTTGAAAGACAGGATATTCGCTGTTTCGATGCGTGGGCTGCCATCTTCGCCAAGAAGACCACCGACTATGAGTTCAACGTCACCAATAATATAGTGGCCAAGGAGCGCTTCCGTTACTTTATCAAGGTACCGGAATTAGCGGCTTTCTACAATGAGATAACGGATTACCGCACTGCCGAGGATGTCGGAGTGGATAGACCTCAGAAGAACGAGATTCTTCACAATATTCCGCCGACACCACAGCAGGAGGAGTTTATCCAGAAACTTATGAAGTTTGCCGAAAGTGGTGACGCTACTATATTGGGACGCGCTCCATTGTCAGAGACTGAGGAAAAGGCAAAGATGCTAATTGCCACCGACTATGCCCGTAAGATGTCGCTTGATATGCGTATGATAGACCCATCGTATGAGGATGATCCGAACAACAAAGCGTCTCACTGTGCCAAGATGATAGCTGAATATTATCACAAGTATGACGCGCAAAAAGGCACACAGTTCGTATTCTCCGACCTTGGCACTTACAAACCCGGTGAATGGAATGTGTATTCGGAGATTAAGCGAAAACTTATCGAAGACTACGGCATTCCACCGCATGAAATCCGGTTTATCCAAGAGTGCAAGACAGAGCGGTCTCGCAAGGCTGTTATTCAGGCAATGAATGACGGTGATGTGAGGGTTTTGTTCGGCTCAACATCAATGCTTGGAACGGGTGTAAATGCCCAACAGAGAGCGGTTGCGGTCCATGAACTTGACACACCTTGGCGCCCAAGTGACCTTACCCAACGTGAGGGTCGTGCCATACGCGCCGGCAACGAGATTGCAAAGTTGTATGCCGACAACAAAGTTGATGTAATCATCTATGCAGTAGAGAAATCCTTGGACTCTTATA
>DAAL01000172.1 GCA_001701065.1 Bacteroidales bacterium GP4 | reverse complement strand
CACATATCGTTGCTCTTTTGGAATCGTATAGGTCACCTCGCCCTTAAGATAGGCATTGACAGCTCGGATTGCAGGTATTATCTGCATCCTTCTGTATTTAGAGATATTTTGTTCAAATATCTCAACGATATATCGTTCTCCTTCTTCCGGTTTGTAATTTGATACACCGTCCTGCTGCAAATGCTTGCGTAACAATCCAATCCCTTTCATAAACCGACTTTTAACATCAGTCGTTAATTGAAAAGTCTCAATAGCCTTTTCACATACCTCTATCAAACCATCAATGGGAACAGTCGTGTTTTCCATATCTTGACTATATTATGGGAGTCTATAAGTAATACAGATATTATCCCAAGATAGTTATCACAACTACCCCTTGACTATTAGACTATTATGAATTTTTAACTTTGAAAGTATTGATTATACAACTCTTTAGATAAAGCCAAAAGTGGTGTTTACCGTAGCCATAGACGAAATATTTGTCAAGGGCGGAGTTTTCGGCATATTCGGCTACTATTCGTCTTAGTTTTCCTTCGCTGTCTGCAAACAGGATATGGTTCACAAAACCTATCAACACTTCGGCTATGTCACTGTCATAGATGACTGTCGTATGTTCAAATATTACGTTCATAATCATAAATTTTATATTGTTGTTCCATATTCTTCCGTAAGTTTAGCTATCATATCCTCATCGGATAAGTCAAGCGCATGCCTTCCCGTGAAAAAGAAAAGGCTATTGTAGATATCAACCGCCTCTTGGTCGGTAAATCCAACATTCTCGCAGGGTTCTCCAGCGAATGGTCCGGGATGCAAAGCTTTGAGCAATTCCCAACTGCCTATGGTTACCTCATCACCTGCGCAATCGGTTATGACACGGCACTTATAACCCACACCTTTATAAATTATAGTCTTGGTTTTCATGATTTTGCTTTTTGTGACCTTACAACCTCCACAGAAGTTGTAAGGTCATATTATACTTTATGCTCTCATTCTTTCCCTGATTTCCTTTCGGTGGCTCTTTATCATGCCCTCTATACGGTCTTGGTATTCGCTGACCTTGTTGCAGGCGGCACGGCATTGTATGACCTTTAGCGTTTTGAGGGAGATTTCAATGGTGGCAATTCGCTTGCCGTTAATACGGGCAGAGAAAACAAGCGTGTCCTCTTTCAGATAGTATTGTGCGCTTGCGACACAGATATGCTGGGTCTCACCCTCCATATAGTATTCCTCCACGCTGTCAAGTGTCTTGATTTCTATCTCGCTGTCGATGAACGACAATCCTATAAAGCGGCCTTTTATCTCCTTAAACTTGGCTTTGTCAGCCATAGCCTTTTGGCGGTCTTTTTTCAGTCTTTCCCTGATGCGTTGACGGTTGACCTTCTCCACATATTCATCATGGGCGTCAAAGAGATTGACAGGGGCGATTAGTTTTGGCGAATGCGTGTCCTTACCGAAACGCTCAAGCATCTTAAGATAGTCAATCCATGTTCCGAAGTCGGGGATTTCATAGCCGTGGCGTTTGGCGATGGTATAGGAGCGCCAGAAGTGTAAGAACTCCGATTTGTTTGACACAAGATATTTCAATGCCTGAATATCTCCCGATTTCAGAAGTGTTTCTGCCTGTGGCGTTGACAGTAAAGCCGAGAGAAACTCCACTGTCTCACACCCGTGGAACTTTCCGTCAAACCCGTTTCGTTTTATCTCCGGTATAATTTTGTATTTCGGATAAAGGCATTCCTCTGACAGATGCTTGAACACATCCTTTTGGTCTTTTCTAATCTCCATTGGAGACCCGAAAGCGAAACTGTCAAGATACCATCCTATTGTGCGTTTCAGTCCGACAACGGTATTCCTGCCGTTCTCATCCATCCAATATTGACCGATTTCAAGGAAAGCCGGCTTCGCCATAAACCCCTTGCGCATCTCAACGATTTGGAGAAATATCCGCAACACTTGGAACTTTCCGCTTGTAGTCAACACGTTAAAATAGGATTTCTGCCGTAAGGTACGTGAATAGGTCTCACTCACTTTAAGGTTGGCGTGGCACTTAGGACAGTTGCATTTCTCCACGGGTTCCGGCATAATCCACGAGTGACCACAGTCCATGCAAGTGGTTCTCCCTTTGGGCAAGCGGTAGGCATAATGTTCAATCGTGTTTCTGAATGCCCAGCGACGGGGAGAGGAGGGGAGTGGGCGAAGATGTCCACTCTGTGCGATGACCGCTTTCTCAAAATTATTTCTTGGTTTCATAATCGTGTATTTTATAAGTCAAATAGACTCGGTTGAACTTCTTGTGGATTATTCTCGGGTTTGGAGTTTCCGGGAGTTGTTTTCTTGGTCGTTATTTTTGCCATTTCTTCCTTTCGCAGTCTTTCCATGGCATCCTGCCTTGCCTGTTCCATGACCTGTCCCTTTTCCTCCTCGGTCAGCGCCTTTGCGACCACTATTCTGCAATTTAATTGGGGATTTTCTTCAAGGTTGTCCTCGTCAAAATAGTGGGTGATTATGGAGAAAACGGTGTCCGAGTCCATCATTGTCACACCGCTTTTCTGAACTTCTTGGCACAGGTAGTTCACAGCCCCTTCTATTGATTTTGAGGGGTTAGCATATTTTAGTGAGAACATAGGTTCCTCGATGCACCTCTGTTCAAGGTAATTGCGGATTAAGTCCGTCACTTGTGTTGATGATTTCATTGTTGTTGCCATAATAGTAAATGTTTAGAGTGTTATTAGCCAATAGATTATCAGTGTCGCGGTTATAAGGGATATTATCCAGCCCGCACCTCGGATTACAGGTCTGACTATCGCCCACACCAGAGTTCCGATTATTGCTCCGATGATGACAGCCACCACCATGACCACCTTTTTTATGCGGTAATGATAGGAGGTACGGTGAGCTTGTATTGACCTAATATCCTTATGTTTTCTTGTGGCTTTCATATCGGTGGGAGCTTTTTTTTTTAACCATGCGTCCAAAGACAGTGTGGCAGGATGAGTTGCTTGACATCACTATGACGTGGGATATAAGAAAAGGGATGTTCGGGACTTGGAATAAAAATACGAGCGCAAAATAATTCGCCGTAGCCTGCGAAGGCAAATACAATTTTGTGTCTGGAGATTTTTATTTCAAAGCCGATAGAATATCCCTTCAGCGCACGTTAATTCAGGTCAAGCGACACATATATGTCCACTTGCGGATGGTACGCCTTGATAAAACTGGCTTCCCCGGTATGAAAGCCCAAGAAAACATAATCCTTGCCACCCCTGTGGAGGTGACAAGGGCTTAAATACTGATAGAGCAAAAGTGTCTAAGCTCCGATTAGAAAGAAGTGTGGCTACAAACAAGCGATGAGGAGGAGCGGTCGTAAAAGTCCTTGCGAGGCAATGCGCGCCGGAACACGGACAGCCGCCAATATAGTCTTATGGTATCATGCAGCGTTCCCGATGCCCACCATAAGGCGATGGTGGTTGTCGGTGTTCAGCATTGCCCATAGGCGTGATGAGGTCAAGGGGTGTCAGTGCTTGCACCGTCACCTTTTGACGGCATAACGCCACTAGCGCGGAAACCGCTCCGCCTCCTGTCGCTTTATTGCGAGTATAACCTATAGGGTATAATCCAGTATTTTACAATATAATTTATACCCTTTGTGGTGTAGTTTAAGATAAATTCATTATCTTTGTACCCAAAAGGGTATATTTTATGACTCAGTTGGCAAAATATGTGAAAGAGATGCGTAAGCAATTCGGGCTTACGCAGGTTGATCTATCCCAAAAGTCAGGGGTGGGGCTGCGGTTTGTGCGTGAACTTGAACAAGGAAAGGAAACCCTTCGATTGGATAAGGTTAATCAGGTGTTGGCTCTATTCGGAGCCGTCATGACACCGGGAAAAATATCTGAATCATGAAACAGGCAAAAGTTTATGTAGGCAATAACCTTGCAGGTATTCTTACAGAGGATGATTTGGGTTATGAGTTCAAGTATGACCACGACTATCTGCAATCCGACAATTCGGTGGCTGTGAGCTTGACAATGCCGTTGACAGAAAAGCCTTATCGTGATAAGGTCTTGTTTCCATTCTTCGACGGGCTGATACCTGAAGGTTGGCTTCTCGACATTGCAGAACAGAGTTGGAAAATCTCTGCCCGTGACAGATTTTCTTTGCTTGTCGCCTGTTGCAAGGACTGCATCGGTAATGTTAGTGTGACACCACTCGAAGGGAAGGAGGTTTAAGATGTGTAAGTGTCTCTATTGCTATAAACCGCTCGCTGATGGCGAGGTTGATTATCATAAGACGTGCGCCCGCAAAATATTTGAATCGTCGACGGTGCCTGAGCTCCCATATACCAGAGCCAACGTTAAGGAACTGGCGCGGGAGATTGTGACTGCAAGTACCACCGTGACAGGAGTGCAGGCAAAACTCTCACTCGACATTGCGAGAGGCCATGCTGGAGAACCGCAATGCTTCACTATTGTCGGATTGTGGGGACGGTTTATCCTCAAACCTCAGACTGACCGCTTTGCCAATCTTCCGGAAAATGAGGACTTAACCATGCACATGGCAGAGGCGGTCGGAATCAAGACTGCCCCACATTCACTGATTTGCTTTGCAGATGGTGAACTATGCTACATAACCCGCCGCGTTGACCGAACTAAAAAAGGCGACAAGATTGCGATGGAGGATATGTGCCAGTTATCGGAGCGTCTGACCGAGGATAAATATAAAGGCTCATACGAGCGTATAGCAAAACTGATAAAACAATACTCGGCGGCACCGCTATTGGATGTCGTCAACTTCTGGGAAGTAGTGGTTTTCTCATGGCTTACAGGTAACGCCGATATGCACCTGAAGAACTTTTCGCTTTACTGTCCTGCGGGCAACTACATGCTGACTCCTGCGTATGACCTTCTGTCCACCTCAATAGTGATGCCTGAAGATGACGAGGAGCTGGCACTGACATTGAACGGCAAGAAAAAGAAGATAACAAGAATTGATTTTGAAAAGGCGATGCGTGACAGCGGAATGGATGAAAAAGCCATAGAAAACCTTTTCAAGAAGTTTGCAAAAACGTTGCCTAAATGGTATGCTCTCATTGAAGCATCCTTTTTGCCGAAGGAGATGATGATGGCATATCGGGAAAAACTGAACACAATGTCAGCTCGGCTGGGACTGCTGTAAAAGAGCCGGAATACATGTCGGGGTCAAATCTTTTACAGAATTGAACCTATGATTTTCAGCTTAGTAAAGTTATGATATCCCAAGAAATTTTAACATTCAATAAGGTTGGTCAAAATAATTTGGTCAAATCAATTTATATTACTAAATTTGCAATTCGCGAATTGCAAATATTTTATACAAATGACTAAATCCCATAATGGTATGCGTCCGCAGGATATAGTTATACTACTTAAAAAAGTCACCCTTATAGGTCGGGAAATGACCAATGCTCAGGTCGCAAAGGACCTCGGCATTAGTGCTTCGGAGGTATCTGAAGCACTGGAACGCTGTAGAATTGCCAGACTTATGGATAATGCCAAGCAACGGGTTAATATCCTTGCACTTAAAGAGTTCCTGATACATGGACTTAAATATGTATTTCCGGTTCAGCCTCAGTCCAAAGTAAGGGGAGTTGCCACTGCCATTTCCGCCCCGCCGATGAATGATAAAATAATATCTGAAAAAGAAGCATACGTATGGCCGGACGCAAAAGGCAATCTGCGCGGAGAATCGATTGCTCCTCTATACCGCACTGTTCCGATGGCTGTGCAAAATGATTCCATGCTTCATAGTCTGCTTGCCATTGCCGATGTTTTCAGAATCGGCAGGACGAGAGAAGTAGATATAGCCAAAGAAGAACTCAACTCAATACTCGCAACTTATGATGTCAGGTAATATCAGAAGGCTAAAAGTAATTGCTGATGGACTCGGTGACCTATGTAAAGATGTCGTGTTTGTCGGTGGCTCGGTAGCAGAACTGTATGCCGACGATCCNNTCAGCCGCTACCGACATCCGTCCTACTATGGATGTCGATTGTGTCATAGAACTTGCAACATACGGCAGTCTTCAGGATTTTGAACAGATGCTTAGAGACCGCAAGTTTGTGAATGATATTGAATCGGGCGTGATATGCCGTTGGAAATACAATGGCGAGATTGTGGATATTATGCCTGACAGAGGCAGCATATTCGGCTTTACAAACAGATGGTATCGTCCCGGATTTCAACATCGTGCAGAAGTTAGAGTCAATGATATGACAATCTATATTCTTCCGCCACTCTATTATGTTGCGACTAAAATTGAAGCTGTCAGAGGTCGCGGCGGGGAAGATTTGAGATTTTCTCATGATTTTGAGGACCTGGTTTATGTCTTGAACAACCGACAGGATATTGCAGAACTGTTCGACAATGAGAATGACAGCGACCTTACCGGCTATCTTTCATCGTGGGCTAAAGAAATGCTTTCACGTCAGAATTGTAGAGAGGAAATTGAGTGTATGCTGCCGTATGGAGATTACGACCGAGTGGACTACATAATTGAAATTCTTAATCACTTCTCAAGATGAAAATACAGTACGCATCCGATTTGCATCTCGAATTTGGAGCCAACACATCAATACTAAGAGAACATACGATGGAGCCTGTTGGTGATATACTTGTTTTGGCGGGAGATATTGGCTATCTCGGCGATGACGGATTGATGAAACATCCGTTCTGGGATTGGGCTTCCGAAAACTTCAAAGAGGTGTTTGCAATACCGGGAAATCATGAGTTATACCGTGGATTTGATATAAATGAACTGACTGAGGATTGGGAACTCCGCATAAGATCCAATGTCCGATATGTCTATAACAAGTTGATTCATCTTGACGAAACAACCGACTTGATTGCCTCTACTCTATGGGCAAAAATCCCGCCTGAAATTGGTTTACTTACACAGCGTAATGTAAGCGATTTTCATAGTATCCGTGATGGCGAAAAGCCTCTTGGCTGGGAGCGCTTCAATGAAGAACATGAAAAATGCCGTGACTTTATTGAACGAAAGGTGCGCGAAAGTAATGTTGCAAAAATCGTAGTTGCGACACATCATGTGCCGTCCTTCGCTCTAATGGCTGATGAGTTTAAGGGCAGTCCCATAAATGGTGCTTTTACCTCTGAGTTAGGTAATATGATTGAAGACAGTCGGATTGACTACTGGATCTACGGACATTCCCATCGCAATATCACAAAGCAGATTGGTAACACAATGTGCGTGTGCAATCAATTAGGATATGTCCGTGCATTGGAGCACCTATATTTCCGGAAGGATGCTGTTATCTCCCTCTGATACCTATATTTGCAATTCGCGAATTGCAAATATTTTGTATGGCTATCCGTCGGGTTCAAATCCGTTATGGAATCGAACCCTATGATTTTCAGAATAGTAAGGTTGAAATATTCAAAGATTTTTTAACATTACAGAGGGGTTCAATTTCAGCAAAAATTATTAACTTTGCAATAGCCGTAGCGAAAATGGTCTGACGAACCTCGACAAAGCCTTGTCACCGCTTGTCAAAATCATGCAACAATCGTGCTACTGTATCAGCGTAAAAGCGAGATAAGATATTGGAACAGAGAGCGATACCCATAAGGTTCATCAACCTCCCTCTCCGCAACGAAACTCAAGTCCTTGAAAGAATCCCACTTTCAAGGACTTTTTTTAACCGATACCTGAAAAATGCGCCCCCGTGACAACTTTGTGCATTTTTTGTGATAACTATAATAAGGATTCAATTATGAGACAGCCGGCACTCAAAGATTTCATCATGAAAATTACATCTGACGAGTCTTTATCGCTTGACCAGCGCATGGAGGATGTGTTCAATATGCGCCAACATTTGGCTTCCGATGACGAAAGTGTCAATCGGCGAAACGACATAGACTATTTCTCCTGCCTGATTGAGATGGTAAAGAAGGAGAACGGGGTGCATATCCATGACCTTGACCTTCTTCAGTTGTATGCGCTGTTGGCGGAGACTTATGTTGAGCTTAAACAGTACAAGTCATTGAAAAGCTTGTCTTATGATGTGCTGGAGTTGCTGCGCGACGAATGCACCCGCTGGGAATATATGGTCGAGACTATGCCTCGGATTCTTGATGCTGTCGGCGAGTCGGTCTACAACCACAATCTCTATGAACTGCATCTGCACTACATCAGGAAAGCACATGACTCCGGCAATCTTGACGAAGGACTGAAGGGACGTATCAGGAAGATGTTAAAACTGCGCATATTGCTCGAAGACGGGGCTGATTATGACTACCGTCTTTTCAATCCCGATTTGCAGAAAGCTGTAGCTGCGTTTTTTAGTCCTGAAGAGCTTATGAAAATATTGCTCAATCCACAGATTTCACACTTACGTAAAGACCCGGTGGAATATACTTACGAATGGGAAGACATATATTATGATGTGGAGGCAAAGCTTGAAGAGCGATTTGCCAATGCGCCTCGTCAGATGGGCTTTTGTTTCCTTTATTGGAGCGCGAAGCGTGAACTGCTGGCTGATGAATATGGCATTAAATGGCGCTCTCCGTCGCAAATGAACCCTCATGTAATATTCGATTGATTATGAGCTTGTCTGACAACTTCCACAAGATGCTTTCCGGCGATGAAGATAACCTGGCTGTCCGGGATGATGTAGCTGAAATGGTGTTCAATGCGCCTGAAAGTGCCGAACGCGACGGTCTTATTTCATTTATTTACCATGAAGGCATAGGTGTGCCTGTCGACCTTGATAAATCCTTCGAATACGCCGAGAAGGCTGCATTTAAAGGCGGCGACGGACTTGGCTACTTTATGCTTGGATATATGTGCGATAACACAGAAACGCCTGATCAAGCCGAAGGCGGTCCTCGCCAGAAATACGACCATTACGATGCAGAACGATTCTATGAGATATGCTCTACCATTGAGAGCCGATGGAAAGACCATGCAATACTGTGGCTTGGCGACTACTACTTGGATATGGCAAAAGGGGGCGATCCGGAAATAGCGGTGGAATACCTTGAAAAAATAGCCGATTACAATGCCGATGCAGCGGGCAGATTGAGCGACTATTATTGGGATTTGATAATGCCGGAATATTTAGAGGATGAGGAATGGACATCCCAGCTTTTCCGATGGACTTCCGTAGCCGCACGCCTCAATCCTGAGGAATATTCCTATAGGATGGGATGGATATACGCCGATGGTCTTGGTTGCGATAAACAGCCGGACAAGGCTATAGAGGAATTCGGGAATGCCTACGCCTATGGCGACTGGCGCGGAGCTAAATCTATTGCCAAAATCTTTGAGGAATTTCTTGAGGGCGACCTTAAGGCTGAGGACCGAATTGAGTGCGAGAAAAATATGAAGCTATGGAATGAGAAAGGCGATAGTCTTAGAGAAGAAGAAATCACCGGAAATCTCCACGATGATCCATAGCGTAAATCTAAGGATTTTTTGCTAAATTTGTCACACGTATTTATTAATTCACATTTATGTCATGAATATACACTTATTAAGCGCAAACGCCAAGAGATTGGCAGTTTCGGTTTTTATTGCCTTTATGGGAATTTGTGTACAGGATACCATCCTTCACGCCCAATCCGCAACATGTTGTAAACTTGCCTCGCAAACGGTCATTGAACCCTGCGAAGAAGTATCAAATTTGAACGGCTTAGCCATTCCTCGCCAATTCTTTAAAGAAGACTGCAATGGTGGTGCAGTACTTTCGGTTGAAACAAAGACTTCCGATGCCGGCACTTCTTATGCGGATGTGAAAGGTATAATTCGTCCTGTTGACCCTGATGCGCCAAACATAGAATGGGAGATGCTATTGCCTATGCAGTGGAATGGAAGAACTCTGCAACTCGGAGGAGGAGCCAACAATGGTTCTATTCCTAATGTGCATGGCGCATCGGCTTTTGGAAGCGTGATACCCATTGATGCCGGTTATGTCGTATATGGTGATGATTCAGGGCATCAGTCTGACAGCGGCATGGATGCTTCGTTTGCTTCTAATGAAGAATCTTTGAACAATTATATTCGGTTGCATTTAATCAAGACACATGATGCGATGCGCTATGTTGTGAACCATTTTTATGGACAAGAACCGGTGTTCAATTATTTTGCGGGCTGCTCTACGGGTGGACGTGAGGCATTGGAATGCGCCACTACATATGGCGCATATTATGACGGTGTGTTTTGCGCACAACCGGCTTCCAACTATGTATTGGCACGGCTATGGGGTGCTATCCTTTCTCAGACCGTTTATAAAAGTTATGACCCGGAATCCTATCCTCATTCTGACGGGTATATTGATGAGAAAACCGTTAGGGATATCCAGCAAGATGCACTCTCTCTTTACGACAAATGGGATGGAATAGAAGATGGAATAGTGTGCGACATCTTCGCTGCCCGGCATAACAGAAATAACTTCTTAAATATAATCAAAAAGAAATACCATCTGACGGATGCTCAGATGAAAACGATAGACGTGTATGCCAATGGGTTCACCTTGGATTATGCGATGAAAAACGGAATGAGTTCTTACAAAGGGTGTTCGGCATTGGAAGGTGGCATGATGGACTTAGGTTCAAGCGAAGTGCCACGCGAACCACTGGATACGAGATTCAATGTTCATCATGGAGACAGAGCCGACGGCATATTCAAATATTTCTTCACTAAAGATTCGACATGGAGACTGATCGAGCATGACTATTTCCATCCCGACGAAAAATTGTACCGCATACTGATGGAGGCATCAGCACGCTACGATGCAAACGGTCCCGATTTTGATGACTTTATCGCCCATGGAGGCAAACTGATATTGTTCTCCGGATGGATGGACATGTCGATGAGTCCTTGGCAATTGATTGAACAATACAAAGGATATGTTGATAAGTACGGGCAAAAAACTACCGACTCTTTCTGTAAATTTTATATTATGCCCGATGCAACCCATGGATGGGGCGTAACCATGGACTATCTGAATTGGCTTGACCAATGGTGCAGTACTGGGGTCTATCCGCAAGAAATCCTTTATGCCACTATGCAGAAGAACCAAAGGCAGATGCCTATGGCAGAATATCCTGGTTGGGTGAAATACATAGGAGGCAACCCCGCTTTAGGGACAAGCTATCGGATTGTTAGACAGTTAACCGAATAAATTATGAAACGTATTCAATAATGGAAAGACAATAATATGTAAGTTGATATTCACCGAAACTTCGATACATATCCTGTATTTACGCGGAAGAAATTTCAATGCTTATAATCGGTTTGCTTCATACGGAACATTCTGCTTATTGAATGCCTGTATGAAGCAAACAATTACAGAGTTCCGCCATCGATTTTAGTGGCGTTGTCAACGTTGACCGTCAGTACGGATTTCGCTTCATGTGCATTCTTTTTGCCCTGAGCTATCTGGTTTGACTGCGCAAATGAACCCCTACAGTTTCGGAATAGAGCTGAAGCCTGTCCATATAAAACTGCGTCAGAAATATATTCTTTTGAAGAATTTTGCGTCAGGGTCATGGGTGTGTTCATTGAATTCTTTCCATTTCCCTTTAAGTGCGAATATCAATGCATTAATCAGGAATATCCAAGGACATATCGCAAACCCCACGACGTATATCAATATTGGAATAATATATCGGATTAGAGCCAGCAAACCCGCTATAAGCAGCAGAATCCAGAACAGTGTCCCGTCAGTATGGAAGTGGCATAATGTCATAACCGATATTTTTTAGAGGTTTTTACAAATATATGGAAATTTATATAATTTTCAAAAGAAATTGCATATAATTTTTAAGCATGTTTTTGGGGTTGATAATAGTCGACAAATCGCATTAATTCAGTATCTTTGCAAAAAACTGTGGTTTTTCTTAAAATGGATATATAATTTAGTTATGAGAACAGTCATTCTATCTTTGATTATAGTTTTTACTTCCGTAATGTCATTCGCTTCTAATGATGTAGCGGAGATTGCACACCTGCGTGAAGCAGCAGATAGTTTGCATAGCGTCGGTCGCACGGATTCAGCGGCAATTGTAGGAGAACAAGCTATATTGCTGGCTGAAAAGTGTGGTGACCTGATACAGATTGTCGGTACGAATGCAGCCCAAGGGGTATTTCTTCGTTCGTTGGGACGTATCGACGAGGCGCTACAAAGATACGAGACAGCTTTGTCAATTATTACATCGGGCAAATTCCGTGAAAATCCTGATCAGGAAGCTATCGAAGAAATAGCTTCACTATATATCAATCTATCCGTTCTTAACCTTGACATGCAGAATAAGGATGACGCCGGACGCAATGCAGTTTTGGCAGGTGATTGGATTGCAAAAAGTAATGATCCGGAGTTGAAAGGTATTATCTATGGTGTCGTAGGTTCAGTTCTTACAGGTTGTGGAGATATCGATCGCGCGTTGAAGTATCAAGATCTTGCTTATCAGAATTCATTAGAGAGCGGTAGCAGCGATGCGGCGTTTCGTGCCGCGGCATACACAATGTTATTATCTGACCGTAGCGGCGACAAAGCGAAGACTGACTCTTGGCGTCAGAAATGTTTGTCATTAATGCCGCAAATCAGTTCTATGACATCTAAAATGGCATATTATCAGGCTGAATGCTCTATCTGTTTGAAGAACAAGGATAACCGAGGCGCGATTGTTTGGTTTGATAAAATACTTGGACTAGAAGGAATTGACAATTTCCCGTTTGTGAAATTTGACTGTTTTAATAACTTACACTTGAGCTATGCTGAACTTGGCGACTATCAAAACGCCTATAAGGCTATCTTACAGAGCAATGAAATGAGAGATAGCCTATGGGCGCAGGAAAAAGATGAAAGTTTAAGGGATTTGACCATAAAATATGAGACAAAAGAGACTCAGCTTGCCCTTGCACAAAGCGAAGCCAAGAGAGCAAATACCTTGATGTGGTTATTTGCCGCTATGGCTGTTATTTTGATTGGAACAGTTATATTTGTGATTTATGCCGCCCGGCAGAAACGTCGCCGTATGCAGCGCGAAATGGAATTTGCCAGGATTCGCGCCGACATTGACCGGCAGCTGACACACCAATATATTGAAGGGCTTGAAAGCGAACGCCAGCGCATGGCTCGTGAACTGCATGACGGTGTATGCAATGACCTTCTTGCAATTCAGATGAACATAAATTCCGGAAAATCTGCCGACAGCACAGCATCGATGATTGACACTTGTCGCGAGTCAGTGCGCCGCATATCCCACGAACTGATGCCTCCGGAGTTCTCTTACGCTTCATTGGACGAGGTTGTGAGATTTTTTATATCCAAGCAAGCTGATGCCAATAATGGGAAAATAGTTTTCACCTACGACTCATTGGCTTCAGATTCCGACTGGAGTGAAGTGCAGGATGCCACAGCCCTTGAGATTTACCGTATTGTTCAGGAATCTGTAGGAAATGCTGTGAAGCATTCCGGTGCTGATAGGGTTGAGGTAAAGCTTACTTTGACAAAAGAAAAATTGGAGGCGTTGATTATTGATAATGGTTACTACCAAAAGAAAGCTTCTTCGGGGAAAAAGGGAATCGGTCTTGATTCTATTCGCCGTCGTGCAAATGCTCTCGGGGGAACAATTTCATTAGAATCACGCGAACCGGTAGGTACAGTGGTCAAATTGACTGTGATTTTCTGACCTTTCTGTTTAAAACAATGAAAAATTACGGAAATCCGTAATTGACGGGCATTCATAAGTGGGGTAACTTTGCCTATAGAATAATATGCAATTCTTCAAACGCTTATGGATGACCAATCAATACTGTCGCAGATGAAAATAGCCATTGTTGACGACCACGACCTTGTCAGGGAAGGCATGGCAGCCATTCTTGCAAGCCGTAATGCCAATAACGTCACTAAGTTCAGCACGGCAATGGCTCTCGTGACTCAACTGGATGCTGGAACGGAATTCGATTTTTATATAATAGATCTTGAATTGCCGGACCTTGATGGATTTGTGTTGATAGAGATGATTCGCGCCAGAAATCCTGTCGCGCATATAATCGTGAGTACTGTTCATGATGAAATATGGACTCTCCGCAAGTTGCTTGCGAGAGAAGTTAATGCAATTATTTATAAATCGGGTGAAGGCAGCGAGATTATAACAGCTATTGAGGAAATACTTAACGGTAATAACTATTATTGTAAAGAGGTACACAAAGCTCTGAAGGCAGCCGGAGACAACAGCCTACATCCGTCAACAAGAGAGCTTGAAGTGCTGTATCAGATTTCGCAAGGTAAAACCTCGCGAGAAATAGCAGCCGCTATGTTTGTCACGGAAAATACGGTGGAAGCCCATCGTAAATCTCTATTCTACAAACTTGGAGCGGTCAATGTGGCAGACCTGATTATAAAAGCTATCGAAAAGGGATATATAAAGAAAAGCGGTATTATACGCTGATTTTTGCTCGTTAATCCACAATCATTCATTGATGTGGAACAGGCTTTTGCCGCTCCTTTCAAACTATATGATACAACAACTTTTACATCTGACTATATGATTACAATAAAAAAGATAATAACAATAATTCTGCTGCTTCTTGCCCCGTTTTCAGCATTATGTGAAAACCGCGCTTATAAAACAATAAGTGAAATAAAATTTTATGATGGTGACCAGGGAGGCAAAAAACCTATTCGGACAATAGCTAAGGGAGATACCCTTTATGCCACATCCGAGACCGATACGTATCTTTTAGAACATGAAGAACAAGGCTTCAACTCTATCCCGTTGGAATATAATGGGATACGAGGCTTTGCATATACATCGTCAATATATCCGATTAAACTCTCCGAGACAGACCACCTTGTATTTATTCAGGATAGCGCACCTAAAAGTCGAGTCGTTCAGGAACGTTATTTAGTTCCATATATGGAATGGGCTATGAATTTACCATTCAGCCATATGTCATGGATATACATTCTTTTTGCGGCAATAGCTGTCGGCGTTGTTTCTTTTGTCTTGATGATGGGACCCAAGAAATTGTATTATCCAAGTCTTATTTTAATGGGGCTGTCACTTGTTGCGGCTTCTGCCGCTGAGATTATGTATTTACTATGCTTCCACGAATACGTACTGTGGTTCATATATCCTTCGGTTGTCGGGGGATGGGGGCATACAATACTGAATTTTATTGTGATGTCAGTGGTCCTTGCTATTCAAATGTTGCTCTTCTATTTTATGTGGCGACAGAGTTTTCTCAGCGAATTCAATGATGATACACTTGAGATAAAGAATAATACGGACGATGATGACGATGACGATTCTCAAACACCTTCATGGATTAATAAACTTGCATTTCTGCCAATTCTTTTAGGTTTAGCTTTGATGGTACTGATTTGGGTAGACTTTTTTTCAGGAAATACCCTGAGCCTGAAACCCTATGTTATGATTGGTGGAATCCTTGTTGTAGCAGCTCTGTGTGGACTTGCATATCAATTTTATAATAAAAGGATTTTGCAAGGGATAGTATATCCCATGTTTTACATTACCGGAGGAGTGGGGATAGCAGCTTCAGTAATGATATTAGGAATGGTTGTGGTGCTCGTCGCTGTTGCCGGCATTTTGTTCGGACTGCTTGCCATGACAGCACTTGCAGGTATTGGAGGAGTATTGTTTGGAGTGGGGAAAAGTGTCAGGTTCAAAGATGAGTATGGACGCACCCATTACGGAACGCAAAATCTTGACGGAACAATTAAAGGCGATGACGGGAACACTTATATTGCAAAGTAATGGTTAAACCCAAGACTCAAATACTGGCAGACCAATCTGAACCCCGTCAAAGAACGTCATGGCGTTCAAAAGCTCATGCGGCAAGGACGGAAGAAACTGTATGTCCTAATTGCAGGAATATAGTAAAGGCTTCATATTCTATCTGCCCGCACTGCGGTCGCTCACTGATTCCTGACAGATGCTCCTTCTGTGGTTCAGCGATGAAAGAAAATGCTAATTTCTGCAGTCACTGCGGTCAATCACGAAATGGAATAATCTGTCCCGAATGTGGTACACTGAACGCAAGAAATTTCTGTCGTAAATGTAACGCCCCTCTCACAAAGTTGGCGCATCAAGCGATAATGGAAGCTAATTCCGATTCGGCTTTCAAATGTCTCCGCGCAAAAGCTGATGAACTTGCACAACTTCATATAAAGATCGAATTATTAAAAAATGCGCCAAGCCAGGGTAGCAATATACCTCAGTTATCAGATTCCGATAAAGCGATGTTGGATGAATATGCTGAATTACTTGGTTCTATCGGGGCATGTACACCCGTCGCAACGACATCCCTGGATACGGATAAATCTGAAAGGGTGACGTATTCAGACACAACAATGACTCTTGAAGAGCTTATGAAAGCCTATCGTGAAAAAGCTGAAGAAATGAATACGGCTCTTGCGGCATTGACACCTCCCCCTGACTTTACGCCCGAACAGCAGCGGGATTACTATTCCGCCAGAAAAATTCTTTCAGTGGAGAATGTCTACGACCTGTCAGGTTATCAGCCGACGATGTGGATATGTAATTATTGTGGAGCTTATCATTGCACGCCTTCTGAGTGTGCCGAGCCTCAGCTTGGCGGAAAGTGGATCTATATTTCTCAAGAAGAATATGTAGAAAAATTTAAGAAAGAACTTAATATGACATCAAGATTAATAATCGAATAAATAATATATATAAAATGAAATCATTTATCAATTGGCTATGGTCTGGCTTTGGCACCGGCACGACCGCATTCCGTGGAATCGGAATGGCTCTCTGTGTGCTTCTCATCGGCTTCATTGCAGTTTTCTATATTATAAAATGGATTGTGGGTCTATTCCATAAAAAGGACACACAAAGTGTGATGGACTGAGTCGCCTATCAATTATAATTTTCGTAATTTACCATGAGTGACAACGATAAAACAATAGGAGCTCGCAGAAATCGTAGTCTCGATACCGATGTCCATGCTACGGGAAAGGCGGATAGGAGCGCAGATGCTCACGCTACTGGGAAAGCGAATCGTACCAATTCTGATGCCCATGCCACCGGGAAAGCATCGCGTCGATCTTCTGCAAATGATTCCGGTGCATTACAGCCATTTGAACAAAGAGGAGGCAATGGATTCAGAGACCGGATGAATAACCAATCCTCAGCAGTCGTTAGCAGAGGTTGGCCCTCGGAATTTATTCTGGACAACATCAAATATAAGAATGAAGGCATACTTTCCGATAACTCTGGTGAAGCCGTCATCTTTACCGTAAGTAATAACGGCAAGAAGTATGCTCTGAAAATGTATTACTATGACCCGGACCATCGTCCGAATCACAAAGTCCTTGAAAAAATACGTCAACTTAGTGGCAGTGGCTTACTTGTCAATATCATAAGCCATGGAGAATGGAGCAATCCCAACCTTCCGGGCGAAAAAAACGACTATGAGTTAATGGATTTTTGCGAAGGTGGTTCACTTGACGGGGTTGTACTGGAAGGAAATGAAAAAGCCTTGGCGGAAATTGCTGTAAGGATGGCGTCAGCTATTGATTTTTTGGCGAAACACGGCATATTGCACCGTGACATAAAGCCCGCCAACTTCTTCTATGCCGATAAAGCCAAAACTCAGGTGGTCCTTGCTGACTTTGGAATTTCGATGGAATGCCTACAGGGAGGATTGGTTAAAATTGATGAGATGCGCTCACCTGTTTATGCCGCTCCGGAATTTTATACTAATGTGCCGGGTGAGCCTGCCGAAGTAGGAGTGGAAAGCGACTACTTTTCACTAGGTGTTGCGCTTTTGTGTCTATGGATGGGGAAGGATAAACTCACTGCTAACGAATCTCAACTGTTACGGTCTAAGCTTAACGAGACTCTACCTATTCCCAAAGATATGTCGAGTCATACTGCGTCGCTCATCAAAGCCCTCACTCGTCTCAAAATGAGTGACCGCGCCACATTCAATGACATAAAACGATGGGTTAAAGGCGAAAGTTTAGTGCAAGTCGACACTGCGGCTTCCAACGCTGACTTCCATATCGTGTTTAACTCCGCAAAAAATCAGGTGGCAAATTCGCCTGCTCAATTGGCTCATTTGCTTCTTGATGATAGGACACTTGGGAAGAAGTATGTTTATTCTGGAAAAGTAACTCGATGGCTCGAAGAAACCGGTCGCAATGAGATTGCGGTAAATGTGGAGGATATAACTGAGAGGGTGTATCCGTCTAATCAAGATGCCGGTCTACTCGCAGTGGCATACATGCTTGACCCTGCTATGGATTACGAAGCTCCCGATGGAACACACCTCTCGAATCCGGCAGAAATAGCCATGCATATATATCATAATCGCGGGGCAATGGCGAGTGAAGTCATTGAAAAGGACACAAGACTAAAAGTATATCTCAAGGTCTTAAAGCTCGAAAAGGCTCTTGCTTCGCTGGAACAATTTCTTGCGACTGATGATTTTGATGATGCCGATGAGAATTTGAAGAAATATCTTAGCACATTCTACTTTGCTCTTCTCTTCAATGATCTGTCTTTCCCTCTTTTCCAAGGGGATGACATCGTTTTTGTGGAATCAATCGACGATGTACTCGATGTGTTTCGAGAGGAAGGAGATATACGTCGAAGCAATAAAGTACTTATCCGTTCACAAGCATTCATACAGTGGTTGTCATATCGTGACCCGGCATTAGCCGGAAAGGTCCGCATGCTCCACGATATGGAAAGTAATGATCCGGAGTCTTTATATTATCTTTCATCGTCTCCTTATAGAATTGCTTATGAATTAGATCCTAAAGCCGACATATATTTCAGTACCGATGAACAAGACGAGGACCGCACATATACCATTCCGGAAATCGGAATATATCTTAACGGTCTAATGAATTCATTCGTCAAAGGAGACCAAGACACAAAGGAATTTATGTCTGTTTTCGATGAAATGGATGAGTCGCCTTTAGGTCATTATCTTCGAGCAAGAGGCGAAAACTATATGGCATTCCTTTCGTGGAATCGGTTCTGCATGGACACCGATAACGAAGATAATCTTCAGAAAGCCGGTCCCTACGATATGGTCATAGGCGCATATAAATCTGTAGCCGGATTTCTGGGGCGTACGCCGTTTTATGCCTTCGGTGAAAAAATCATTGAAAATCCTGAGGAACTAAAATCCATTCCACCTTCCGATGTTGCAGCTGCTGTAGGCGGTAAAGTTCGCATGATGCCTAACGGCAATGGTACGCCGGTAGCGTGGCTTGACGCGTGGTTGACTCAATTCTATCAGGAAAATCCGAAGCTTGATCTCAGTCCGAAATTCACTTACGAGAAAGAAACGGCAAAGTATGTGGAATTCATTGGCACGATAGCTCCGGACAATTACTATTGGAAGCGTTATGAAAAAGCCATAAAAAAGGTCGATAAAGCAGATGCAAAACTTAAAAAGAGCGAAAAATCTGTAAAGACCAAGCGAACACTCTTTTTAATATTGGGAGGAGTGCCTACGCTTATCACACTGATTTGCTCCTGGTTCATGAATGCGCCGGAAAGCAATCCTATAAGCGGACACTTTTTTGCTGCATTTTTCTTATGCGCCATTTGTCTGCTTTTATCCTTAAAAGTAATGGCTGGATTCGGAGCATCGATACTTCCTGCCTTATTTGGAGGTCTTGTATGTGCCGGAATAGCCTATGCCGGATTCCAATGGTTTCCCGGTATTCTATATTTCATCGGAGGAGCATTACTTATAATCGGAGCCATTGTGGCACCGGTGTATTTATTTGAATACCATAAAATAGATACGGGCGGAAAGGTTATAAGTGCGAATATATTTGAATATAGGCAGCTTGATGCTTTATACTATGCTTATCATCAGGAAACCGACACTGTTGATAACGCTGTAACCAAATATTCGGCAATACAACGAGATCAGGATGCGGCAACACGCGATAATATCAGTTTTGTCGGATGGCTATGGATACCGGTGGCATGGATGATATTCTTATTATGGTTTTTTGCGACACCCCAGATCAGTGGGAGTAGCAGTTGGGTTGCCGATTCGAGTGTCGGAAAAGTTTTGTCAAGTCAATGGATAGCTGGAAAATGGGACGCAAAATATGCATCAGGTTCCACCCGAATAATTTGTAACATTGATTCAATCGAGGATGGGAAAAAGATTTACGGTACAATGGTTATTGCCGGACAGTCTCCTGTTAAAGCTATAGGGACTGTTGAAAGCAGTAACGATACAATTCCTCATTCATTCTCATTTTGGCCGGAAAACGGCAGTCCTACAAAACAATGCATAGATGCAACATATAATAGTGCCGACAAAGAGATGAACGGAACATATACCGACCGGAAAGGAATTATGCATCAAATCACGTTCATCTCATCACCGATTCAAGGAGACTCAAAACCATCTCCCCAAAAGTCTAAGCCAAAGACATCAGTAAGTAAACCGTCTAAACACAAGAATGAACAATCAGCCGAACAATCCCCAAAGCAGGAATCTGATAATCTTCTTGAAAAAGAAGAATCACCGGTATCAGGCTTGTGGGAGGATACTATGTAGTAAATATGAAAAAATGTCATAAATGTAATAGAGAAAACCGCGACAAAGCTTTGTTTTGTCGTTTCTGCGGCATAAAATTGCAGGAGGATATGTTAACGACGAATTCTGTATTACAGCCGAATCGACAAGTGAGCGATTGTCTTGACGAGCTCATCGGGCTTGAAGTGCCTAAGACTCAAATTCGAGAGCTTGCCAAGACGGTTATGGCTATTGTCAAGCAACGCGGATTGTCAATGCTTAACAATCTAAATACCAATATTCTTATAACCGGTCCCTCGGGAAGTGGTAAAACTCGACTGCTTTTCTCCGCTACGGACTATCTGATAGAAGAAGGGCTTTTTAAGGATGAAGAGCAAGATGTATTCACGCCTCTGACAATTGACAATCTTGATCTGTGTGAGAATCCGCTCAAAGCTATTACGCTCGATGATGCCCATAAACTTCTCCCGCAGGATAAAAAAGGCGATTTATCAGGAACTGCCCTTGAATATATTTTTGAAAATTCTCGTATGCGTCAGCTTGCCGGCGATGACCGGTTGGTGTGCATTATCAGCGGTTCACAAGAGCTACAAGATTACATCGATGCCCGTCCTGAATTAAAAAATTTGTTCGCCCTCAATATAAGATTGCCCGAATATACTCCTACAGAAGTTGCCGGTATATGCGAATATATACTTGATGACACTTACAATATGCGGCTTACTGTCGATGCCCGTGAAAAATTGTGTCGAGTATTTAATTTTGAGCGACGCAACGCTGAAAGATTCGGCAATGCACATCTTGCCGCTTCGAAAGCCAATGAACTCATGATGATGGCGACTCGTCGTAATGGAGGCAAAACACCCAATGAGATTATAGCAGATGATGTTACAGGACGAGAATACGTGCCTAAAACTCTTGAAGAAGTGATGCACGAGTTTGACCGGTATGTCGGTGTCGATGAAATCAAAGAGACTATGGTGGGCATAGTCAATTCGATCAAGGCGTTTCAGAAAATGCATCCTGACAAAAATTATGAACTTAAGGACCACTATCTATTTCTCGGAAATCCCGGCACCGGGAAAACTACTATGGCAAGAGTGTTTGCCGATGCATTGAGTGCAATGGGCATCCTGCCCTCCGGGCAGCTTGTAGAGGTTGCGCCTAAGGATCTTAAAGGACAATACATGGGGCACACCGGTCCTAAAGTCGATGCCGTTTTTGACCGTGCCATGGGGGGCGTTTTGTTTATTGATGAAGCATACGACATGTGGGGCGGTGAAAATGACACATTCGGGAATGAGGCTGTTACCGCCCTTATTAAAAATGTCGAAGATCGTCGTGGCAAACTTGTCGTGATTCTTGCCGGTTATCCGCGCGAAATGGGTATTTTTGCAACTGCGAATCCTGGAATACCATCACGCTTTAATATTACAGTCAATTTCCGTGATTATAAAGGCGATGAACTCGCGGAGATAGGTCGACGCATGATAAAAACGCAAGGATATTCCCTTGATGAAAAAGCTGAAAAAGCTATCGGTAAATTCTTTGAAAAAATGTATGTTTCACGCAAGAAAGATTTTGCCAATGCACGTGAAGTCCGCAATGCAGTTGACAAGGCAATTCGTGCGCAAAACTCTCGTATACAAGCTGCAATGAAACAGCCGGGCTACAATCTTAAATCGGAGTTTGTAATGACAATGGCTGACTTTACCGGAGAGCATGAAAATCCGCCTATGACTGTGGATGAGGTTATTGCGACACTCGATGATCTTATCGGTATGGAGGATATAAAGAAGGAAATAAGGAAACTTGCCAATGTCGCAATGGTCAACCGAATGCGTATGGAACGAGGGCTTGGTGCTGCTGCGCTACAACCTGTAAATATTATCCTTACCGGAAATCCCGGTACTGGCAAGACTACAATCGCCAAGCGACTGGGGCAGGTGCTTCATGCCGCCGGAGTGCTCCCGACAGATAAAGTCGTTGAACGAGAGGCAAAATCAATCCTTTCAAGTTATGTAAACGCTTCCGGACAGAATATGGACAAGGCTGTCGACGAGGCGATGGGAGGAGTATTGTTCATTGATGAAGCCTATAATCTGCTGCCGGTTCCCGGGAGCCAGAATAATACCGGCAACGAGGCACTCGATGCTCTGATGACACGCATGGAGAACGATAAAGGCAAGTTTGTTGTCGTGATAGCCGGTTATGCCGACCGCATGGATGAGCTTGTACGCCGAGGCAATCCCGGTTTAATGAGTCGCTTCAACAAGCGTTTTCACATCGACGACTATGATGCAGAAGCCTTGACCGAGATATTCAAAATCAACCTCCGAAAGCGAAAATTCACCATGACTCCTGATGCAGAACACGCACTGAAAAGGCGCATGCAGGATATGGCGGTAAACAAGGGTCTTCATTTCGGCAATGCCCGTGAAGCTGTAAATCTTCTCAATGAAGTGATTGAGATGCAGGGCAACCGCATTGCCGCCGATACAAGTGTCGTACTTACCAATCCCGATGCACTGACAATCATTGAGGATATAGATATACCACAATTATGAAAGAGATAAAATGTCCCGCATGTGGGGAGCTGATTCCATGCGACAGTAAATACTGCGATATCTGTGGCGTTGAACTATTGGAGTGTGTCAATTGTGGCTCACTGGGTACTGATAATTTCTGTACTGAATGTGGGAAGCCCATGGTGTCACGGAAATCAGAATGCAGTGAAAATGTAGAAAATGCAGATGCTTTAGCCACAGACAAAACTATCGGGGGTAGACGTAAAATGCCTGTTTTAAAAGCTCGAAAAGGAAACTTTATTATCCGTCCTGAAGATGAAGCGGTGATAGGTCGCCAAAACGACACTCCCTATTTTGAAGAGCTAAAAGATTGTACACTGATTTCTCGTCGACACGGAAAATTCATAAGACGTGGACGTGATTGGTATATTGTGGATTTAGGGAGCACAAATGGTACCTTAGTAAATGATGTGGAACTTGAACCGGACAGTCCGGTAAAGTTCTCTATCGGTGATGTAATAGACATAGGCACGTACCTATTCGATGTAATTGAGCGATGAATATGCGATTGAAGTACCATGCTGCTTGTGACATTGGCAGAGTTCGGAAAAACAATGAAGATATGGCGTATGTCGCGGGACAACTATTGCGTGACGGCAAGTGTGAAGGCGAAATAGAACTAATTGATGCATGCGTGGCATTTGCAGTTGCCGATGGGATGGGGGGCTATAACGGTGGAGAAGTTGCTTCGGAAATAGTATGTCGATCTTTTGGCGCTTTTATAAAAGAATATTCCAATGCTTTAGGAATTTCAGAATTAAAGAAATGGGCTATCGAAGCAAATCGGCTTGTTCTCGATACCGGCAAATTGCGTGAGGAACTCTCGGAAATGGGTAGCACATTTGTAGGGCTGCTCTTTACTCCTGATAAAATATTTTTAATAAATATTGGTGATAGTCGTTGCTATCGCTTTCGTGATGGTGTATTGAAACAAATTTCTGTAGACCATTCTGAGCGTGAGCGTACCGGTAATCCCGAAGTCCCGTCAAATCTGATATATAATTTTATGGGCAACCTGCCCGAAGAGTTTATTTCTGATATTACGGAGCTTAAACCTATAGCCGGTGATAATTATATATTATGTTCCGATGGATTAAGCGATGTTGTCGATGACGATACTATTGAGGCAAATTATTCTGATGCCGCACATCTTATCGAGCTTGCCAACAATTCAGGAGGGCGGGATAATATAACTGTAATAACGATTCAAATATAAGAGAGCCTTCCACGACCCATCTCAGAGGTTTGGGAGTAAAAACTTTAGTCCCATTGGGGGTGTTGCGGACCTTGAGTTTTATCATAAAATTTTTATTACGGTCCGCAAAACCGCCCCCAATTCATTAAATTAGTCCTGATTCGATTGCATTGAGAGCTTCCATGTCGGAATATTCAAATGCATTAATGAAGTTTAAGTCAGGATAACGTTCAATAAGCTCCTCGTTATTGAGTACTTTGACAGGGAAATCGGAAAGTGATTTAAGTACCTCAGTTGCTTTTGTCATTTTAACCGTACCTTCGAATACGAAGGGTAGGGTTACAATCAACGCCACATTCCCGACTCCTTCTGATTGGGCTGACTTTGCGGCGATTCCAGCAAATTTAGTGCCGGTCATGCCACCGAGACCTGCAAGGATGTAGAGCTTTTCCACTCCTTTTAGTTTGTCTGTTGGGAAAGAGTCGGAATCTCGTTGAAGATTCAGCGTTTCAAATCCTTTACTTCCCAGTTCCGAAAGGCGTTCCTTCTCGGAATCTGCGAATAGATATGTAGCCTCTTTTACCCAATGCACGTTGGCAACGCGCATCATAGTTTCAGCCATATTGCAACCTGCGCCACCGATTGCAAGTATCATCGTTTTACTCATTGGTTGGTGTATTACAGTTTTATTTTTTTATTAAGATATACATTCTCTGAGCGGTGGTATCGGAAGATATCACGATGCAAAGTTAACAATAAAGTGTCTCATTTTTCGTGACAAATTAGGAATTAAAAAAATATTTTAGGTTGTATCGCAAATTGCTCACCTTTTTTGCGTAATTTTGCGCTTAAAGATAAAACTCGCCATCAGTTTTAGTGCGCAGCCATAGCATTTACAGGGAAACTACACGACAAACAAGAATAATTTTGACGAAGACTAAAAAAAATTGTAGCTGTCACCGAAGTTGATACACCTAAGTTATAATTTTGCGAATTATAAAGTAAAATTAATGATGAATAATATGAATGATTTAGATTCTTGTGAATTTAACGCTGCTCCTATTCCGGTGAGTTTCAAAGTGGTAGGAGTCGGCAAGGGAGTAGCCGACATAGTTGAAAAAGTAAAATCTTTCGGTTATGACTGTGTAGGCTGTATAGTGGCACAATCGCCGGATGACTGCATTCCTGCTGATGACGATAAGAT
>DAAL01000002.1 GCA_001701065.1 Bacteroidales bacterium GP4 | reverse complement strand
TCCTCACGGTGGGTAAGGCGGCGTGCGTTCTGAAGGTTGTCGAGCAGCGGTGCGGCGAGTCCGCGCGACTCGGCTTTACGGGGGCCTTTTATGTCAAACACCATGATTTCGTTCTCGCCTTTTTTGAGCCAGCATCCGGGCATGTAGAGGGTCTGTTGCGGACCTATCTCCCAGATGCGTCCAAGCGCATGACCGTTGACGTACACGAGCCCTTTGCCCCATGACGAGAAGTCAAGGAAGGTGTCGCTCACTTTCTTGACCTCGAATGTGCCGCGGTACACTCCTATGGGAAGCCGTCCGTCCTCACCGGGAGTAAACGCTTCAAGCGGAAGATACTCCATGGAGTCGTAGAATTCCGGAGTGTCCTCCAGATTGAACACCTCCCAGTCCTTGAGGTCGCACACAAATGCGTGACCGTCACGTGTTTCGGTAATGGTCACCTTGTCAGTTATTCCCTTGAAGTCCTTTATGGCGCGTCCGAAGTTGATGCGTCCCATGGCTTCCACGAGTATGTCAAGTCGAGCGTCCTTGGCGCACGGGGGTATTTCGAGTTCCTTCTCGCCGTTGCGGCGGTCGAGGGTGCCTATGTATTTGCCGTCGATAAACACTTGCGCATAGTCGTGCGGCTCGTTGACGGTGAGGAGCGCGCCGTGGTCAAGACCGGGGAGCGAGGTGCGGTAAAGGATGCTTCCGAATCCCTGGTCATACTCCTCCATGGTGCGCACGTCGCGGTCCTTCTTCGGTTCAGGGAGGTTGGGGAACAGGGGAGCCACCTCAGTCATGGTGAACGGAGCCACTTCCACCGCCTTTATGGTTTTGGGTACAGCCGGGAGCTTCTTCCCTCCGTTGTAGCGGGCGAGGGTGTTGCGTAGCTGAGTGTATTTAGGGGTTATCTGACCCGACTCGCTGATGGGCGCGTCGTAGTCGTAGGATGTCACATCGGGTGCAAATCCGGGTGAGTTCGCGCCAGCCCAGTGACCCCAGTTGGTTCCTCCGTGGGTCATGTAAAGGCTGAACGAAATGCCTTTGGACAGCATTTCGTCGATACCGGCTATCATGTCGTCGGCGGGTCGTGTCTCGTGGTTGGCACCCCACTTGTCGAACCATCCGCTCCAGAACTCGGAGCACATCAACGGACTGTCAGGGCGCAATTCCTTCAGCCGTGCAAACTGCTGGTCGATGTTGGCACCGGTGCCGAAGTTCATTGTCCACACCAAGTCGTCAAGACCGTTGTCAGTGAAATTGGATGACCAGTCACACTGGAACAGCACAACGTCGTCGCCGAAGTTCTTCTTCACTATGTCACGGATGTTAGCCACATACTCCTTGTTGACACCGTAGGAGCCGTACTCGTTCTCCACCTGCACCATCACTATGGGACCGCCGTTCTCGGCAAGATAGGGGCGCACCTGGTCAGCCACTTGCTTCTGGAACAGTTCCACACGTTCAAGGAAATATGGGTCGTTTTCACGCAGGGCTATGTCTTTTTTCTTGAGGAGCCACCAGGGAAGTCCACCCATCTCCCACTCGGCACACACATAGGGTCCGGGGCGCAGGATGACGTTCATGCCGTTCTCCTGCACAAGGCGGCAGAATTCGGCGAGGTCATTTTGTCCCGAGAAGTCAAACTCTCCGGGCTTCGGCTCATGGGCATTCCAGAACACATAAAGGCACACGGTGTTCATCCCCAGCGCCTTGCATAGCTTTATGCGCTGGTCCCAGTAAGGGCGCGGGATGCGCGGATAGTGCAGTTCGGCGGCTTTGATCACAACCGGCTCGCCGTTGAGCATGAAAGTGTTTTTGCCTACTGAAAATCGGGTAGCCTCTGTGGGCTGTGCAGCGTTTCCGGCAAGGGGAGATGCCGCGCAAAGCATCATCATGGATGCTCCAAGGATAATGTTTTTGACTGATACTGACATATTAGACATCCTCTAAGGTTAAACAGTTTCTAAGGGTAAACAAAAAATGTAATTTCCGCAAAATTAGTGACAATCAGGCTTAAATCCAAATATTGAGGGGGTTAATTGTTAATTAACATTGCCGGGCGCAAACAATCACCGCCAATCGGGTGTTAAGGCTGATGAAATCAAAGATTAAAGAAATGAAGAAAACAGCAATTATTATGTCGTTGCTGCTCATGGCGACATTCAGCTGGATGAGCTGCAGCAATGACGATGACAGACTGCCTGAAAACGGAAGCACCAACTATCCGGAACTTGCAGGCACATGGTCGTTCTTGTCCAGCAAGGGAATTGACGACGGTATGACATGGGACGTTCAGATCGATGTGAACGGCGAACAGTACGAAGAGCTTGAGCTTGTACCCAACGGCACATACACTTTGAGCGAATGGCATGAAGTGGACGACCACGGCACAGTGGACCTAAACCGCTGGGAGATAGAGGAACGAGGCACCTGGACTGTGTCCAAGGGGTACATCTATCTAAAGCATGGCGGCGATGTGGACAGCTACAAAATCAACATGCCTAATTCCAAGACCCTTGTCCTCACCGACTACGACAATGAAGGGGACTGGGAAGAGGATACCTTCGTGAAAGGTTCCCGTCGACCCTGATTGAACAACCGCTGACGTTCACACTCTCCAGAAATGGCTGAACTTAGGGAGCTTCCGGCATCGTACAGCAGCCACAGGCACCGGTTCACCCATGTTCATAGCCACATAAAGCGCAATGGCTCGTGTCATGACAATATCGTCGTGGCATCCCTCACGGGCAGCGAAAGAGCCTGACGGCTTCACTTCGTAGACAGTGAGTTCATTGCATGCTTCGGCATCCCGCTCTATGTAGGCTTGCTCTCTAATGGCTCCTATTAGATTATTTATAACCAGACTCTTTGTAGCGCGATTGGTGTGGAACCCTATTCGGTCCTCCGTCGCGCTGCTTATTTTGTCGAACGTCCTGCGGCGGTACAGATTGTGGTAGACGCTGTTCAGTTCAGAGAGGATAAACAGCCCATGTTCACCCTCGGTGTTTTCGGATTCGAGGGTGTTGCTTTCTATCACAAGCAAAGCTTCGCCGTACCACTGCGCTATGGAGGCGGCTTTCCACGTGAGCAGGTCATGGTCGATGTGCCCTCGCCACTGCGCCACAACTTCGGGAAGTCCCTGTGAGCCGCAACGGTCGATGACCGCAATCACCGAGAAGTCGCTTGCCGTGGAGCGTCCTCCTATGTCCACAGCCACAACGTAGCGGTCGACGATGCGGCGTGAGCGGTCAGGGAAGCTCCACACCTTCAAGCATCCTTTGGAGTCAGGGACAAATCCCTTCACCGTTAGCGCACCGTAGCCCGATCCTCCGGTGCTGAGTTCGCCCACAGCCTTCGGTTCGCGGCACCCTTCACGCAGTGCTTCGATTTTCTCCATGGAGAACACACCTCTTCCGGTGTTGGTGAACGCTGGAAAAGTCGGTGCAGATTGCCCCCTG
>DAAL01000230.1 GCA_001701065.1 Bacteroidales bacterium GP4 | reverse complement strand
TGAGCAGGTAGATTAACGCTATTGACAGCCATAGCGGTCCAAATAGCTATAGATAAAATACATTTCATAGGGTCCGTTGCGCACCGGAGCGCCCGATGCGTCACATAGATTCCATTCTATCATCTCGCCGTCAGCCGGAGTAAGCCTGCGGCTGTAGACTGTTGCCCCCGAAAGGCTCACAACCAAAAGCCTTCCCTCGTCGAAGCCGGAGGCATCGCCGGCTAAAGCGACATCAAGAGCGCCGCGTGCCGTTTCGCTGCCGGTCACTAATTCCAGGAGGCAAGACGGAGATTCCACATCCACAGTTTCCGAAACCTCCACACTGCCTGCCGACATCGCCACAATGTGCTGTCCGGCACCAAGCTTTCCTATGGCATAATGAACCATTCCCCCATCCTCGGTCATGCCTACACGGCTCATCACGCTCCTTCCGTCCACAGTTATCCGGACAACTGACGGCACATTACCGCTCACCACAGCGTCCACGCTCCATTGCGCCCGTGCGTCGCAGCGCACCGCAAAGTCAGTTATTGCCGGTAAAGCCGCAGGTTCGCGCTCCCCTGTGTTTTCTTGTAACGCTACGTCATAATTACTCCGAGTAATCTTGTTGCCGTCAACTGCGCATATTTCCAGCTGCCCGTAAGCTCCGAATGACGCAGGAAGATTTAAATAAAACACAAACTGTCCGCCGTCACTCTTTGCCATAGCCTCAACCTGCCGATTGTCGTCACACTCCACTCCTGCCACCGTTTTCGGTGCGCCGTACACCTTCATCACAGCAATGCCTTCGCCCGGAAGTGTGATGCGGTGGTTACTGTCAGCGGTCACATCAATCTTTCCCTCCGGCTCAACCATCTCTCCGTCAAGCTGAATACCTGCTGCCGAATCGCAAGGATAATACACCGGAATCGCAGGATCGCCAAGATAGTTATACGAAACAGTGTTCACAGTAAGAGCCTCATTGATTGCCGCTGACGCTCCGTCAAGCACCGCATTGCGCGCATTGACCCACAATTCGCCCCACGTCGCTCCTGAGCGTCCGTTTTTCCATTCCTCCACAAGATTCAACGCCAACCGTTGATTGTAACCTGCCATAGTCTTTTTCGACGGCGCAATGACGGCAACCCCGCCGCCATGTTCATTGAAAAGCATGTTTTGTGTTATAACTTGCTCCGAAAAGCTGAACCGTCCCACCTCACAGGCATTGAAAAACATCACCGGAGCCGCCCGGTTGCGCAGTGACTGCGTCCGGTAATTGTCCAGCATCAACGGTGTGGTTATGTCATTCACTGTGCCATGTCCGGCATACATCATCAACGCTATTCCACTGTTCAGGGCATCGCCCACGGCATCAAGCGCATAACCGGCTCTATTAACAGTATTATCATAATGGTCAAGATACACCTTATTCACATGGGCGAACGGCACATTCTCCACCGCCCCGGCAAGCTCCTCGCTTATCAGTTGGTGCTCATGCCGGCTATCCTCATCGGCTATCAGCAGACAGTCCCCGCAACTGAGCCGAGCGTAAACCTCAGTGAAATATCTCCGCACTTTATCGTTGTAGGCTGCCGCATCTTCCGCTCTCCGGCACGGAATGCGACCGGTCACAATGCCGCTTCCTTTATATTTCACAAGCTCATCAGGGACATCGGTTCCCCAAAACTGGTCGGAAAGGAATCGTTCGCCGTCGGCATCAATTTCACCCTGAGGGAGTGTCCCGTCACCGTAAAAAAGCAGAAATGACGTGCCATTGTCGCCCAATATCACGTTTTCTTGCGACATTGACCCTAAAAAATCGTCCTTTGACATCACTGTGACATCCATTTTCTGAAAATCCCGGTGCATCTGCGCAAGTTCTTCCGCAAAAGGCAGATACTTTTCATTGGTCACGATAATCATTCCATCGGCATCAGCCTTAAGCCACGCCCATGAACACACTGCAATTATAAAGATATACGTTTTTAGAAGTTTCATGATATTAAGATTTAGTAATTAACGAAGGTCGAGGTCACTTTATCCTCACCGATATCACCTCTTGTCCGCCGATGTCACACGTTATAAGAGTGTCTATCGGCACATTGTCGCACAATTTAATCCTTGATGCGGCTATAATGTCGCCTATCTTCATGGTGCATATGCCGCTCACATGCTCGATAATACGGTCAAGGGCGTCAGCGTCTTTCTTGAATGCATCAATAGTCACCACAGTGTCGCCCACCTTGATAACGGCATCAGAATAATCATCGGGAATCGGCTGCCAGTCGCCGAGGATTATCGAACCCTCGTAAGAATTAAGCACACCGTAAGGCATCCCCGAATATAGTTCAAGCGCATCAACCGGACGTGTGATAAGCGCAATGGTGAATGCATCGATATAACGGGATGCAAACTTTCTGCCTATATGCTTGCCGAGACGGCACACTCTGAATGCCGGCGCGGCATAATAGCTCCAGTTCTCGGAAAACGGAGGGAGGAAAAACGGTTTTCCATCCTTGATAATGGCACAATCGGGCATAATGTCCACCCCTACGGGAGGATTGTACTCACTTGATGGCTGCCTGTCAAATGCTAATATCTTCATAGTGCGGGTCAATGGATTCCTAAACGGTTGTACATTACGGCAAGATGCGCATAGATGGATGTGTTCTGTATCACTATTCCGGGCTTGGCTTTTATGCGGAACGGAGTGAAATTCCACAATGCCTTTGCCCCGGCTTCGACAAGGCAGTCGCTCACCGCCTGGGCATATTCCACAGGCACTGCAACAATGCCTATTTCGGCATCAAACGCCTTGAACCGCTGCGCAAGCTCCGACACATCATACACCGGAATGCCGTTGAACTCCTCGCCCACAACATCCTCGCTTGTATCGAAACCAGCCACTATGCTGAGTCCGTAACGTGACAACCCGGAGTCTTGAATCAGCGAACGCCCGAGACTACCCACCCCCACTATCACAGCGTTATGCTTTTTCTTGAAGCAAAGAAAGTCCTGAAGTTCCTGTTCAAGCGCCTCGACATCGTATCCTATCTTTGTTTTGCCCTTTATGTGCAGATAAGACAAGTCCTTGGCTATGACTGAAGTGTCCACATTAAGTGCCTTAGATATAGTGGTGGATGACACATAGGGTGTTCCAGCTTCCTTTAGCAGGCTCACATATGCAAGGTACCACGGAAGCCGCCTGATGGTAGGTTCCGGGATTACCGAGTCCTGTGTCGTTTTATCTTGTGCCATGGTTAATCTTTGCCGTGATTATATCACAAAGGTAATCATTAATTCTGAAAAATGAAAACCCTTGTCCCCTTCTCGCAATTTTTAACCGCCATTCAGCATCACCAACACATCAATATTCCCCATCTATCCCAACTATCTGAATAGATATTATATCATTATGAGCCAAATAATTGTTCATATCTTTCATTTTTAGTAATTTTGCAGTTATGGAATCGAATACTCAGAAAGTATACGCCAAAATAGGACTTCTGTGCGGAATCATCTGCATACTTTGCGGCATCATTATCACTATCCTCAGTGCCCTTGACATTGAAGGAGATTCCTCTCTGCAACTTGTCTGCGGCATCATATTTATTGCCGTAGGCACTATTTACACCGGAATTAATATCAACAAACTAAAATAATTCAAAAATGCCTTTTTTCTCCACCCTAAGACACATCGCATTGACACTGTGCACTATCATGTCAATCCATTGTTATGCAGTTACTCCGGCAAAAGGGATTGTAGTCCTCGACATGACCGAGCGAAACGGCGAAAATGAGATCTCGGGCGACAACAGCCGCCAACTTTATTCGGCTCAATACATGTGCGACATAGCCGGTTACCCCTACACTACCATGACCGACTTAGACGAGGCAATGGCAAATGCCGACATAATGCTATTGTCGAGCAATATCCTCGCCAAATCATTCTCAGCCGATGAATACCGGGCAATACTGCAATGGGTGACTGACGGAGGTATACTCCTGTCACCGGCAATACGCTCTTTAAACTCCGACACGAGGGATTATCTGTCGCAACTGTTTGGCATCGACACATCAAGAGCCGGCTCAAGCTCCAAGAACCGCCCGCTCATAGAATGGAATCCCGAATTTTTAGCCGACGAGGAAATGTCCTACTTAGATGAACCGGAGGAACGCGCCACGTCGATAGGCGAAATACGCACATTTCATATTCCCGCAACCGATGCCGACGTACTTGCAAGCTACTCCAACGGCGATATAGCCGTGACACGCAACCGCATAGGCAACGGAACGGCTTATCTTGCAGGAATATTATGGCGCGATGTCGTGCAACGCAACCAGCTTAACAAAGACCTCGCCGGGGCATCACGCCAATACAACAACGGATTTGAACCGTCAGCCGACATATGGGCTTTGTTCCTGCGCTCGATAGCAGCTTCAAACTCTGAAGTCTCGGCATGGAAATTCACAGTTCCCAACGGTTTCACCCAACTACTGGTGCCTACCCATGACTGCGACAGCCGCACAGCATACGAAGCGATGAAATACATGGCGCGGTACGAAAAGTCGTTGAAAATGAACGGTCACTATTTCCTCACCACCCACTATTTCAGCGACAAAGAGGTGTTCGGGCACACTTATCTATCCAACTTCTACAACGAAAAGACTTTACCTGAAGCCGAAGCCCTGATAGAAGCCGGTCACACTGTGGGAAGCCACTCGGTGTGCCACTTCCCCGACTTCAACCGCACACGCAATATGGACGTAGTGACCCGTGAAGAATACGCTCAACGCGCCACTTGCGAGGACGGTGTGAGCCGCGGCGCGTCCACTTGGGCGGAGGTGGTGCTTTCAAAGATGATTCTGGAAGAAGACCTCGGCAACAAAGTACGCTCATTCCGTTCGGGACATCTATGTGTCAACCCGGATATACCCACCGCGCTTGTGATGGGCGATTACGAATTTGCTTCATGCTACACCGCCGGCGATCTGTTAAGCCAATTTCCGTTCTATACCCGCGAAAACAACAATTGGGACGGCGAACTGACCAATATACTCCAGATGCCCCTCCATATATCGGACGTGTACAACAACAAAACCGAAGGAGGAATCAATGACGACAATTGGGAAACCCATCCGGCAGTAGACCAATGGGAGGAGGCGATGAGAAAGCTCCGCGGCAACTATGCTTCGGCTATTCTGCTCATACATCCTAACCGCGAGTGGAAAATGACTCTGCAAAAACGACTCGTGGAACGGCTCGACCTTGCCACTGTGGGATGCTACAACTTTGAAGACTACGGCGACTTCTGGAAATCGCGGCTGGACATCCCGTTTGACTACGCTTATGATGCTCAGTCAGGCACAATCACCATCACGACCGATATCGAGGAGGTGGAACACCACCGTATCACATTTGCCGTGGAGTCAAAGACAGCCCCGGTAAAAGCGGTGATGATGGATGTAAACTCAGGCGAAACCATGGACTGCGACCTTGTGGAGATAGCCCCGGGACGGTACCTCACCCGCCAGGCTCCTCCGCTAAGCGCAATCAACGGCATCACCACCGACAATAAAACCACACTATCGGCAGTCGTAAACGGCGACACCCTCACGGTGAACACTTCGGGCATCATCAATCAGTATAACCTCACCGGGGCTTGCATCCTAAGCGCCAAGCTTGCCGCCGAATCCGAAACTATCGACATAGCCCATCTCCCCACGGGGGTGTACATCGTAAATTCACCTGTGAAAGGCTCGGCGAAAATAGCTAAGTTATAATCAGTTTCTAAGCGTCGGCAAGTATGTCATTAGGAAGCAAAGCGGTAAAAGGAACGATATGGGCGGCAATAGACCGGTTCGGCACTATGGCTATAAACTTTATCGTCAACCTTGTGCTTGCCAATCTGCTGCTGCCAAGGGATTTCGGCGCGATAGGCGTGCTGACAATATTCCTCTCCGTGTCACAGACATTCATCGACGGCGGATTCTTGTCGGCATTGGTGCAGAAAAAGGATGCCACGCAGACTGACTATTCCACTATATTCTACTGGAACACAGGATTTTCACTTCTGTGTTACGCAGTGCTTTTCTTTAGCGCCCCTGCCATAGCCGTATGGTTCAAGCTTCCTATAGTGTGCCCGGTGCTCAGGGTTATAAGCCTGAACTTCGTGATTTCGGCATTCAACGCCGTCCAGTTGGTCAAGCTGAGAAAAGAACTTGCGTTCAAGACGTGCGCCCTCATCAATGGCTCATCGGCGGTAATATCCGGGCTATTAGGCATAGTCATGGCTTTCAACGGCTATAAAGTGTGGAGTCTTGTGGGAATGTCGGTCAGCAATACCGCTCTAAGCGTAGTGCTGTACTGGCTCGTGACGGGATGGCGACCCAGCCTGATATTCTCCTTTAAGTCATTCCGCAGCCTTTTCAGCTTCGGAGGCTATCTTTTGTTTGCCAATGTCCTGCAAAGCATCTGCCAAAACCTGCAGGGCGTGATAATAGGAAAGCGTTTCTCGGCAAGCGACATGGGACTTTACGACCAAGCGCGTAAACTTGAGCAAGTGGCATCATCGTCGCTCTCAGGTGTGCTTGTGTCAGTGCTATTTCCACTTTTTTCCAACATTCAGGATGACCATGACAAGTTCCAAGCCACCATGGACACCGGCGTGCGGCTTATCACCGGCATCATATTCCCGCTGCTTGTGCTCTTCATGATTATAGGGTATCCGCTCGTAGGCAAGCTTTATGGCAAAGAATGGGTGGATTGTGTGCCTTACTTCCGCATTCTGTGCATCGGTGGATTGTTCACGTGCCTTCAGAACATCAATTTTTACGCAGTGGCGGCTGTGGGCAGAAGCCGAGAACTGTTCTATTGGAGTTTCTACAAGTGGGGACTGCTGCTTGCGCTCCTCATCGGAGGAATGTTCCTGGGGATGGAAGGCATCATGTGGGCGATTGTGCTCAGCAACCTTAACATATTTCTCGTAAACGCTTTTCTTGCGCAGCATTTCATGGGGTACAGGTTCACGTCACAGTTGAAAGCTATGCTTCCGGCTGTAGTCATCTGTTCATCGGGGGCGGCGATAAGCCTTATCCTCGAATCGGTGCTGCACCTCCACTTCCTGCTGATAGCACTGTTCTTTGTCCTTTATTATATTCTCTGCCTGAAGATTTTCAAACTGAAGCTATACGATGACATGCTCATGGTGGCAGGAAAAATTCTAAAACGCAACTGACAATGGCACAAAACGACATAAATCAGGACCTTCGCGCACGGTTCAACCCCGACGGCTCAAAACTGCGCACTCTCCAGTTGAAACTTCTCGGGATGCTTGAATTTATCGACAAGATATGCCGTGACAACAATATCCCCTACTGGTTAAGCTCAGGCACCCTTATAGGTGCCGTAAGGCATGGAGGCTTTATACCGTGGGACGATGATGTGGACATAGAGATGCTCCCCGAGGATTTCAAACGATTCCAAAAAGCGTTTGACAGCACGCCGCATAGCGACTACCTGATTCAGACAAGCCGCAACGATCCCGGATTTCCCCATGCGTTCGCCAAGCTGCGCGACAAGAATTCATGTATCCACGAGTGGGACGGACTGGATTCGCTTCAAAAGTACAAAGGTGTGTACATCGACATCTTCATTCTGCGACCCTCATGTTCGCGGCTGCTGCACAGACTAAGCTGCAAACTCCTCGGAACATCCCAACGCTACTACGTGAAGCACCATGACTCCGCACCGGGAAAGTTGGTGCGATTCTTTGCGCAGAAAGTAGCCATAAGACTTCTTCGCATAGTCAACGAAGCGTTTCCGGCAAAATATCTGCGTCACACCATTCCCAGTTTCTTCCCTGCGCCTCGCCGAAGAGAGGATATCTTTCCGCTCAGCGAAGTATCCTTTGAAGGGAAAAAATTCTACGCTCCCGGCAATACCGACGCTTACCTACGACGCATCTACGGCGACTACATGCAGCTACCGCCCCTCGACAAAATCCAACCCCACACCACCGACTACACCCTCACCCTACCCTGATTCCATTCCGGTGTCAGAAGCCGATTTTCGGGCGGTTGCTTTGGGCGATACGCTCGTTCCGGCAGGATTCGATGATTGCCGAAAGGTCTATTCCGTCGTTTCCGGTAAGGATAGCGTTGACCGAGTGCTTACGGGCTATGTTCTCAATCTCGCCGCCGGAAAGATGGAACTGAGAAGCCAGTGTAGCCGCGTCTTTTTCGGAAAGCTCAGGAAGCATAATCCGCCATATTTTGGCGCATGAATCCGTCGAAGGTTTCTCGTACCGGATTTTATAGAGGAATCGACGTTCAAATGCTTTGTCAAGATTGACGGTAAGATTGGTTGTCGCGATCATAATGCCGTCAAGCGTCTCCATCTCCTGAAGGATTATGTTCTGAATTGAATTTTCCATCTTGTCGACAGCGTTGGAAGCTCCTTCCATGCGCACTCCCAACACAGCGTCGGCTTCGTTGAAAAGCAGAATTGGAGCCACCGGAGAGTTCCGGCAGATATTACGGTAACGGTCAAACAGCGACTTTATATTCTTCTCGCTCTCGCCCACCCAGCAGCTTTTGATTTTGTCAACATCCACACGCATGATGTCGCGCCCGGTTTTTCGCGCCAACTGGTAGACGGTCTCGGTTTTTCCCGTGCCGGGAGCGCCGTAAAACAGGCAGCAGAAACCGGGTCGCATACCGGCTTTACGAAGCCTATCCTGGACTTCGTTAAAACGGTCATGCGAAAGTATCGACGACAGCTGCGCTATCTGTTGTTCCTCAGCGGCATTGTATATAAGCCGTTTTTCGGTCAAAGTGTCGTACTTAATCAACCCTTTCGCCGAGGCACCTATATGCGTGCTGTCCAATTCGCCAAGCAGTTCCTCTTTGGCTTGGTCAGTAAGCTTGAACGCATCTGACCGTGCCATACCGTCCTCATTGACATTCTCGATAAGTCGTTTCGCAAACAGCACCGACTCGCGGTTACGAAGGCTCCGCTTGCACCAATAAGGAATCTCCTCATCATCATATAAATCTTCAATATCGCCAAAAGTGATATTGTCATCATTGTTCTGAACGTAAAGGGAAGCCATGTAAATGAACAGCGCCATATCATCCTCGCCAAGGTTGTAACGGTTCAGGCTCCGCGCCAAGTCAGTGGCTTTTATCTCTTCGAGCAGTTCTCCTATCAGGCTTTTCAGAACATCGTAAGTAAGTTCGCCGTCCCGCTTCTCCCTGAAAATGGTGTTTATACGGTCAAAGAACGACGATACATCCTCCACGGGGTTCTCCACATGGACGTAAGGCTGATTCTGACGGAGCGATTTCAGCACCTTGGGCGGTACGCGGTAACTAAGGGAGCCATGACTTTTACACGCACGGACGTAGCGTTTGCTCTCAAGCACATCGATGTCGTCCGATAGACGCAGTATCTTGGTGGTACGGCAGCCGGTGTAACGTGCAATTTCGGAAATCATGATGCGCTGATCCTCGCTACGGTCAACGAAAAGCGATAGAAGAGCCACCTGCATATCAGTCAGCTTCAACTTTCGGACTGCATATTTTATAGGAGTGGCAGCCTTTTCAAAGAAATCCTTGTCAAGATTAGAATCCTCGGCAAGCTCAACGATATACTCGAACGCTTCAAGCAGATTCTTGGGCTTTGCGTTTTTTGCCGCTTCCTTTTGCTTCGTGTTTTCCGACTTCTCGTAATTGTGACGGTCAAAATCTTTCATAACTGCATCAAATTAATTGTTATGCCACAAAATTACAGCCCGGATGTATCAATACGTGATACAGCTTATGAAAAAAATTTATATTATGATTAAATTAGGTCGATTAAGAGCCGTGTAATCGGGATTCATTATCGCCCCATTGGAGAATGTTATGCCATTTTGCTCCATAACGCCTTTCTGAGCATGTATGTGACCAAAAAGATGCGCTTTGAGATGCAATCCTGCAATTTTTCCAAGAAGTTCTTTAGAACCGTAGTTGATATTGTCATCGAAATCGAGGATTCCGTATGCCGGAGAATGGGTGATTAACACATCGGTATCATCCGGTATATTGGCAAAATGGAGGCTTTGGCGACCGCTCATGCAATCGCCCATAAACATGGGCACACCATAAAATTTCAATCCACAAACCTCAATACCTGAATTGCGGAGATAATGCACATTATCATCAAGTCCGTCAAAGTCTGCGTCATACAGGCAATCATCATGGTTGCCGGTGATAAAGATTTTGTGCTCATAGGGCAAGTTGCAGAACCAGTCCATGAAGTCGAGAGCTTCTTCTTCAGTGCCGACCATGCAGAAATCACCTGAATGGACAATAATGTCAGCTGCTGGCAAGTTAATCAGCCTGCGATGGCAACCATGGGTATCAGAGAGATGCAATAGTTTCATAGCTTTTTTCGCAAAGATAGTTAAAATATAAGTACTATTAAAGTCTTTAAATGTCACGCCACAAAATTACAGCCCGGATATATCAATCTGTGATACAACTTCCAAAAAAATCCACATTAGCAATTTTTTTTCAAAAAAATAAACTTGTATCACAAATTGCGCCATCTAAGTGGTATCTTTGCGCTATAAAAATACTAAAACCCTCTAAACAATGAAGACAATAGAAGGATATGACGTGAAAGTATTCACTGACAATGTTGAGGAATCGGCTCTTGATCAGATAAAGCAATTGCTCTCAATCGACGTGTTTGCCGACAAGAAGATACGAATCATGCCCGACGTTCATGCCGGGGCAGGATGCGTCACCGGGTTCACCGGCAATCTCGGCGACAAGGTGATACCCAACATTGTGGGCGTGGACATAGGCTGCGGAATGCGCATCCTAAAGCTGGGCAAACTTGCGGATATAGATTATCACGCTTTCCACGAGCATATATATAATAATGTGCCCTCGGGCATGATCGTGCGCGAGGAACGATTTGGGTTCAGTCCTCTCGCAGGCGCGGAGATGGATATATATCGGGAAGCGAAGCAGCTTGTCACCGAACTGCATTGCTATCGTGAACTGAAAGATTCAAGCCGCATAAACAGGGCTATCGGTTCACTTGGGGGCGGCAACCATTTCATAGAACTTGACCGGGATGACAACGGGGATGTGTACCTGGTCATACACACAGGTTCACGCAACCTCGGCAAGCAGGTGGCGGAAATCTATCAGAAACAAGCCGTGAACCACATGACCGATGGCTACGATGAATTTGAAGAGAACCTTAGGCGCACTATCGAGGAATACAAAGCCGCAGGTCGACGCTCGGAACTGCAGGACATAGTAAAGAAGATGCGCCGCAGGTACAAGAACGCCAGGCCGTCGCTTCCTGCCGACCTGTGCTATGTCGAAGGCAAAGCCCGGGAGGAATACCTTCACGACATGCGCTTGTGTCAGCGTTGGGCTGTGCTTAACCGCACACTCATCGCCATGCTTATTCTTAAGTTCTTCCCTGATGTGGAAGTGGAGGAAACATTCGAGTCAGTCCACAACTACATAAGCGATGACAACATCATCCGCAAAGGCTCCATATCCGCCGCCAAGGGTGAACGTTGCATAATTCCGCTTAACATGCGCGACGGTTCACTACTTTGCACCGGCAAAGGCAATCCTGACTGGAATTGTTCAGCCCCTCACGGTGCCGGTCGCGTGCTGAGCCGTTCTGAAGCATACGAGAAAATCACAATGGATGATTTCGAAGCTTCCATGAAAGGAATATACTCCGAGACGGTCAACGAATTCACCCGCGATGAGTCACCGATGGTCTATAAACCTGCCTCGGAAATAATCGCCAACATAGGCGACACCGTGACAGTGGACACAATCATCCGCCCAATCTTCAACTTCAAAGCATCGAAATAAGCAATGACTAAAACAACCGCAACGATATGAACCAACTGCAAAAATATACTTGGCTGATTGACACAATCCGCCGCGCCGGGAAAATTTCCCATAGGGATTTATCTGAACGATGGGAACGAAACAAGGATTTAAGCGACTGCAAGCCGCTACACCGTGCCACGTTCAACCGCTGGAAGGATGCCATCTTCTCCCAGTTCGGCAT
Organism: Bacteroidales bacterium GP4; assembly: GCA_001701065.1. Taxonomy (GTDB): domain Bacteria; phylum Bacteroidota; class Bacteroidia; order Bacteroidales; family Muribaculaceae; genus Muribaculum. Next base: position 3,227 of record DAAL01000230.1, on the reverse strand, counting down.
CATCATCTCCTGCCAGCGTGTAGGAGGCTACCTATATTATATCGAAAATCCGGAGGACATTGACGATGACGAACTGAAAAAATGGATGCTCGATTCATTTGCAGTGGGCAATCTCATAGGCGAGAACCTTTCGCTTAAGGACCGCATAATTGTCGACAACATCCCCTCGGGGCGGTATCATCTCACCACTATCCTCTCGGCGATGAAAGAAAACCGAGCGGTAAATATCTCCTACCGGCCCTTCAACGGCACGGACAGCTATCACTTCCCTATAGAGCCGTATTGCGTGAAGCTGTTTGAAAACCGATGGTATGTGCTTGCACGCAACAACCGCGATGAAATTAAAATCTACGGTCTTGACCGACTTGAAACCGCTGAGTTGACTGACCGCACATTCAAGCTGCCCAAGAATTTTCATGCCGCGGAATTCCTGTCGACTTTCTATGGTGTGGTTATCGGCTATAATATCGATCCTGAAAAGATTGTAATCAGGGCTAACGAGGACCACAAGCATTACCTCAAGTCGCTGCCCATCCATCATAGTCAACAGCTGATTGAGGAAACTGACACATATACCGATTTTGAACTGTATCTTTCGCCCACCTACGACTTCATAATGAATCTGCTCCAGATGGGTGAAAAGATTGAAGTGATGTCGCCACCTTCGTTGCGGAAAGTCATGAAGGAGTGGACGGAGGAGATGTATAACATATATAAGAACGACTAAACCGGAGTATAAGCTACAGAGGTGCCTTTGCGGAGGGCGTAGTGGTGTTCCCATAGCTGGAGGGGACACTCTCGCCTACTCCGCAAAGGTATATTATTTCCGTTCAAAAAACTAAATTTTGATTTCGTAAATGCGTTGGCGACATGCCTGTGTAACGGATAAACTGCCGGTTAAAATACGGAACGCTCGAATAGCCGCAGTCATAGGCTATCTGAGCCACTGATTTATTGCTGTTCACCAAGCTTTTAGAAGCCCGGCTAATGCGAATCTGATTCAGCCACGACGAGAAAGTCAGCCCTTTATGCCGCCTTAAAAACGAGCAAAAACTGCTTTTACTCATTCCAGTCAGTTTAGACGCATCATCCAGCGTAATACGATTCATATAATTACACTCCATGAATATTCTTATGCGGTCAAGTGTAGTTCTATCTCGTTCTTAGGAACTTCTTCGCTTATCACTTCGGCAGAACCGACACTACCAATAAAATCGACCATCAAAATGAAAAGCCCAAGCCTTGAAGCTTCCGATACATCAGCCATCCGCTCCATAAGTTGGTAAATGCGTCTATAAGCATCGCCGGTAAAACATAATGGTGACCGAAGGCTGCGAAACCCGGAAAAGGTGTCGCTAATTCCGGGAAAAAGGAAGTTTAACTTATCAAAAACAGCATTGTCAAAAGAGAGTGTGATGTTGGAAATCTCCCCGTTTTCATCAGTAAAGCCACTGTCGAAAGTCCAGCAATGGGAAACCCCGGGAGGTACCAGTACTGCCTCTTCGGTTGAAAAAGGCGCACATGACTCCCCTATCTTCCTGATTCCTTTACCGAATGTGGCTATACTCAGCTCCCATTCGGCATGATTGTGTTCCCCTATCTGAGCTGACGGAGGAAGAGAAACCTTGTTGAGTTTTAAATATTGTCCCATAATGCAAATATAGGATAAATATTTTGCACAATAATGAAAATGATTAGGAATTATGATGACTACCTTTGCGGAAAATTTCTTGCTTACTACAATGGAACAATCTTCACTATTCACCTCTAAACCTCGATTTGAGATACTTGACGGTCTGCGCGGTGTCGCAGCTATGATTGTCGTGGCATTTCACCTCTTTGAGACCTACTCCGCAGGTCCATGCCATCAGATTATCAACCATGGCTATCTCGCAGTCGATTTCTTTTTTATTCTGTCGGGATTTGTAATCGGCTATGCCTACGATAACCGGTGGAGCAAGGGAATGAGCCGGTGGAACTTCTTTAAACGCCGTCTTATCCGTCTTCAGCCCATGGTCATAATGGGGACTCTTATAGGCGCGTTCTGGTACTATTTCGGCGATGCTCCGGCATTTGAGTATGTGATGCAGACACCTTGGTAGAAACTGCTGCTTATAATGGTGCTCGGATGCATTATGTTTCCCACTCCTCCGTCAATGGATATACGTGGATGGCAGGAAATCAACTCATTAAACGGAGCGGCATGGTCATTGATGTGAGAATATATAGCTAACATCCTGTATGCCGTGTTTATACGTCGATTCTCTAAGACCTTATTATGCATTTTTGTCGCGTTGTCATTGTTGTTCACAGTCGACATTTGCTTCAACCTTGACATTTTCGGACTTCTCAAAGCAAGACAGTACGCCGCTTACACTGTGATAGGAGGATTCGGTCTGAGCGCCGACCAGATATACATAGGCGTGGGACGACTGCTCTTCCCGTTCTTCGGAGGGTTGCTTACATATAGGTTGGGCGCAAGGATAAGGCTGGAGAAATACGGATTTGCGGCATGTTCACTTGTGTTGGCCTTGATTCTTGCCGTGCCGCATCTTGGCGGCGACACACCCAATGCCCTGAATGGAGCATACTGTGCGATGTCCATTATCCTTCTGTTCCCGATGGTGGTAATGACCGGCGCAGGAAGTCCGCTTGAAGGCAAAAAGACTATCGCTGTGTGTCGATTTCTCGGAGCAATCTCTTATCCGCTGTATATTACCCATTATCCTATGATATATGTTCAGATGAAGTGGGCGGCGGAACACTCTGATGCTCCATTGGGTACTCACATATGGGTAGCTGTGAACATCTTCATCGCATCCATCGCTGTAGCTTATGCTTGCCTTAAGGTCTATGACGAGCCGGTAAGGGAATGGCTCAAACAGCGGCTGCTGTACCGCAGTCAACGTTAAGGGCTACGCTTCATCCATTGTGACGCTCCGGTACTCCTTAGGGGTTTTGCCGGTCCTGCGTTTGAAGAAGCGTACGAAGTGTTGGGGGTACTCGAATCCGAGATTATAGCTCACCTGCGAAACTGACAAATCCAGATTATTAAGCAGTTCATGCGCCACGCCTATAATCCTGTCGGCAATAACATCCTTGGCATTTATTCCTGACGAAGTTTTCACGAGTTCGCCGAAGTAACCGGGCGAAAGATTAAGACGGTCGGCAAAATAAGCGACGGTAGGCAGTCCTTTCTCTATAGTACTCCCGTTTTTCAGACCGGC
>DAAL01000020.1 GCA_001701065.1 Bacteroidales bacterium GP4 | reverse complement strand
GCCTCATCACTGCACACCATGACCAGCCGCTTGCCGGAAGTGGACGTAGAATCGCCAGGTGCCGTGGAAGAATGGGGCACCTCTACTGACGGAGCCATCCGTGCCGGAATAGTGCGGGGCGTAGCAGGCGAAATCACCTACTACCGTTCATTGCTGCCCGAAGGGGCGCAGACTATCCTCACCGGCGGCGACGCGCCGTTCATCTCTCAGTTTATCAGCCCGCTCAACCTCACCGTGGAGCCGCTGCTTGTTTGTAAAGGACTAAATAGTATACTATTATATAATGAATCTCGTTAAAAAACTTTCTTGCATAGTGGCACTGTGTGCCCTTCTCACGGGTCAGGCATTTGCCCAGGACCAGATGAACCCGTATTCACGTTACGGCTACGGCTCCCTGTCGGACAACGCCACCTCGGCTCAACGCGCCATGGGAGGCGTAGGTTACGCCATGAATTCCGGTCGTCAAATCAACGTGATGAATCCGGCATCCTACGCCGCCATCGACTCCCTCACCTTCCTTTTCGACATGGGCGTCACCTTCACCTCCCTCTGGAGTAAAGAGGGCACTGAATCAGGAAAGGACTTCGGAGGAGGTCTTGACTACGTGACCATGCAATTCCCCATCGGGAAACGCCTCGGAATGAGCATCGGACTTCTCCCCTTCTCTTCAGTAGGCTACTCTTTCGGTTCAGAAATCACCAATGGAACCACCACCCGTTCAGGCTCCGGAGGGCTTAACCAACTTTATGTGGGACTGTCAGGACGCATCGTAAAAGGTCTATCGGTGGGTGCCAATGTAGGCTACCTGTTTGGAACTACAGCCAATGACACCTACGCCACTACCACCGGAGGCTCACAGACACTTTTCGAGCGCGTGGTTCAGGTACGCGACTACCATCTGCAGTTCGGTGTGCAGTACTCGCTGATGACTTCCCGCACCAATAAGCTCACTTTAGGTGTGACCTGGTCACCCAAAAAGACTCTTCTGGGTCACGCATGGGGAGTGAACTATGACGTTACCTCCGATGCCAAGCCCGACACCATAGCCTACACCTCGCTACGTGACAAATTCTCACTCCCTGACACTTGGGGCTTCGGAGTAAACTATCAGTGGAACGACCGCCTTATGGTGGAAGCTGACATCACTTATCAGAACTGGAAAGACGCAAAATTCACCCTCATCGAGGCGCAGGACCGTCTTGAATCGTTCAACAACCGCATCCGTGGCGCGCTCGGCTTGCAATTCACTCCCCGCCCCCGCGGTTCTTACGTGCAGCGCATCCAGTACCGCATGGGAGGATATTACACAAAGGATTATATTAAGGTAGGCGACAACAATGTCAAAGAGTACGGATTAGGACTCGGTTTCGGACTTCCAACGCCAAGCTCCAAGACTGTTATCAACCTCGGCATAGAGTGGAAACACCGCCAGGCTACCCCCGACCCTCTTGTTAAGGAGAACTTCCTGAACATAACCCTCGGTGTCAACTTCAACGAACTTTGGTTCTACCAGAATAAACTTCGATAAACGCAAGTGGCTTCCCTATTCTCGCACATACGCAGCTCGTTACGGTTTATCCCGCTATATCTGTTAGGCGGGATGGTCCTTGCCACAGGCTGCTCGGAAGAAAAGACATCGATGGTGCACCGTGAAGTGGACGGCGAGAAAGTCCCCACCATGTCCACCCGCGATGTAGTGACGCTGATATCCGACTCAGGGGTGACACGTTACCGCATCACCACGTCATTGTGGCTCGTATTTGACGAAGCCCAGGAGCCTAAATGGCGGTTCCCCGAAGGATTGTATCTTGAAAAATTTGACGCAAAGTACGCTACTGATGCCACCATCATCTGCGACTCCGCCACATTCTTCAAGAACAAACAGCTGTGGCGACTTGACGGCAACGTGAATGTGCTGAACACTGCAGGCGAAAAATTCCTGACCCAGCAGCTTTACTGGAGCCAGCGCGACCACAAAGTGTACTCTGACTCGTTCATTCACATCGAGAAAGCTGACCGCATCATCGAAGGCTACGGATTCAACTCCAATGACCGCATGACCACCTACAATGTCAACAAACCCTCAGGTATCTTCCCCCTATCGGAGTTCCAACGCCGCCGTGACTCAGCCGAAGAAAGCGACAGCATAACGCCATCTCCGGCAGCGACTCAGCCTGACAGCGTAACCACCAATTAAACGTTTTCAGTAAATTTTTCATATTATGGATTTTGATCTCGCTTCATGGATTATTATAGCCGTCGTATCATTGCTTTTCTCCGCTTTCTTCTCGGGAGTGGAAATAGCGTTTGTGTCGTCCGACCGTGTAAAGGTGGAACTGAACGCTAAGAAAGGCGGCATTATCAACTCCATTGTCAATCTCTACTACCGCCATCAGGATTTGTTCATCTCCACTATTCTGGTGGGCAACAACATCATGCTGGTGTTCTATGGTATGGCTGCGGCGGCATTGCTCACGCCTTGGCTACAGACATTTATCCATAACGAGTTCCTGATCCTGCTCTCGCAGACTCTTATATCTACTGCCGTGATTCTGTTCACCGGTGAGTTCCTTCCGAAAACCATTTTCCGCATTAACCCCAACACTTCACTGCACGTGACCGCTATCCCGGTCTACTTCTTCTGGATTATCCTCTACCCCATCTCGGCGTTCACCTCATGGATATCCAAAACTCTTATGAAGCTATGCGGAATAAAGAATGTGAATCCCACCCTTGGAGTGCTTACAATAGGTGAGCTAAACAGCTACATCGAAAAGTCCATCGACGAGACCGCTGCGCAGGAAAAAGTGGAAAACGAGGTCAAGATATTCCATAACGCCATCGATTTCTCTTCGACCCACGTGCGTGACTGCATGACTCCGCGCAACGAGCTTGTGGCGGTGAACATCGACGAGACTTCACGTCAGCAACTCTCCGAACTCTTCACAACCTCGGGACGCTCTAAGATTCTTGTGTATAAAGAGGACATTGACAATGTGCTTGGCTATATCCATGTGAGCGAACTTTTCAACCTTGACACTGACTGGAAATCGGCTATCAAGCCTGTGATATACGCGCCCGAAACACTTCTCGCCAACAAGATGATGCGACGCTTGCTTGCTGAAAAGCGTTCACTTGCGCTTGTTGTGGACGAGTTTGGAGGCACAGCCGGGCTGGTATCGCTTGAGGACTTGGTGGAAGAGATATTCGGCGACATCCAGGATGAGCATGACAACCGCCGCCTTGTCGCCCGCGAAATAGAGCCTGGAGTGTACGAGTTTTCCGGCAGATGCGAGATTTCCGACCTCCATGACAATTTCAGCATCGACATTCCCGAATCCGACGAGTATCAAACCCTTGCCGGGTACATTCTGCATAATCTCGGCGAAATACCATCGCAGGGAGCTACTTTCGACATTGACAATATCACTATCAGCATTGTCAAGAAAACGGCTACACGCCTTGAACTTATAAAGGTCATTGTGCCGCAAAGCACCCCATCCATCTGACATCAGAGTAAAAATTAACCGCACCGGAACTCATCCGGTGCGGTGTTCTTTAATGCATTCGAGTTATCGGGACTACAAGACTACCTTATACGCCTTATTGTCCACACGTACCAAGTACACACCCGATGCGGCTATTGGCAATTCCTCTACTGAAGACTCAATTGTTTTGACTGCCACGCATGAACCCGCCATGTTGTAAACCTCAACAACGGCACCGGCGCTTGCACCCATGACTCTTATCGCGCCATTTGCAGCAATAACCTTTATTCCGTCACGCTCAGCGTCGCCTATTCCTGAAGGATCCACGATTGTAAAGTGGCAAGATGCCGAGAAGTGGGTTCCGTCAGTGGTCCTTGCTGTTATCACAGCTTCACCCGGGACTATTCCGTAAACAACGCCCTCGTACACACGAGCCACGTCACCATTTGAAGTGCTCCATTCAAGGCTTTGATAAGTAGCATCGGCAGGAGTCACGATTCCAAAGAGAGAATAAGTGAAGTTTAGCGGAAGCACAACATCGTCAGCACTGAGAGTCAATGACGTTATAGGCACAAACGATGGTTTCTCGGTAACTGTCACTTCGCATTCAGAGGTTTTGTCGCCGCATGATGCAGTAATGACTGCTTTTCCTTCTCCCTTGAACGACACATATCCGCTTCCATCCACAGAAGCTACAGCATCATTCGATGATTTCCAAGTGATCTCAACCTCAGCATCAGCAGGGTCGGTCACAACTTCCACTCCTAACTGTTCGCCTTCACCCTCATAACCTGAAACCTCAGTCGCGGTAATCTCAAACTTGGTTATTTCCACAGGGACTTCCTCGGATTCCACAGTCACATTACATCTGACATATTCACCTTCCCATGCACAAACCACCTCTGCGGTGCCCGTGCTTTTCAGAACGACAGTATTATTCAACATATCCTGGTTTCTTTCAACAGAAGCCACTTTATCATCATTAGAATACCATCTTATATTCAAAATCCTAATAACATCCTCATCTAAATCCGCCGGTTTTATCACAGCTTCTATATCTACTTCATCACCCACTTTACCGGTAATAGATGTTGGATTAAGCTCTATTTCAATAACTGTAACTTCACAAGCGGCTGTCTTGCCCCCAACTGATGTCGCAGTTATAGTGGCATGACCCGCTCCAACCGACGTAACCTTTCCATTTTCATTTACAGTTGCCACCTTAGCATCGGAAGTACTCCATGTTACAGTTTGTGGAGAATCCGCAGGCACAACATGCGCTTCAATAGTAAATAACACACCGACACCAAGGATATATTTTTCGGGCTGATCTACCCATACCTCTTCTTCAACCTCCGCCTCTATATTCACAAAATTTTTCCATCCATCAGCGGTCTTATAAGCTTGTTCGGCTCCTGAAGGGACATTCAGAGTGGCATTTTTATAAGTATTTTCATCAAATGCATCATCGTCATAAATATCACATGGCTTTTCTCCCTCAGCTGTAATCGACATCAGCTTATCACATCCCTTAAAAACGTTAGAAAGGATATACCTGACTTTTGCAGGAATGGTTATTGATTCAATAGCACAACCTTCAAATGCTGAACCATAAATCCATACCAACGATTCAGGGAGCACAACCGAGCTAAGAGAAGAACAGCCGTAGAAAGCTTCACGACTAATCTTTTCGACTGAGTTTGGAATCTCAATATTTTGGAGATTAGAACAATTCTTAAATATCTCAGCTTCCAATACCTCAATCGATGACGGCAACTCGATTGATTTCAATGACTTACAGTTTCCAAAAACCTGTGAGCCTATTTGCGTGACTGAACTTGGCAATTTCACCACCTCAAGAGCCGTACAATCATAGAACATGGACTTTTCTATTTCCGTAAGCTTTGACTCCGGGGCAAATTCAATTTTGGTCAAACTTGTGCAGCCACCGAAAGAATAATAGCCCAAAGACTCTATTGATGCGGGCAGATTAATTGATTGAAGCTTAACACAATCCACAAATGTAGAGCTGCCTATTTTTCTTATAGTTTCGGGCAATGAAACGGATGTCAACTCTCCGCACTGAGCGAATGCACCATCTTTCAGAGCTGTAAGTGTATATTCTTT
>DAAL01000178.1 GCA_001701065.1 Bacteroidales bacterium GP4 | reverse complement strand
CCAAATTTTACTTGACTTTTTTGGATTATCACCATTTTGCCCCCGTCCCGTCATCGACAGCCCTTGCCGGTTGTCCAGTTATCCGGTTGTCCAGTTATCCGGTTGTCCGGTTATCGGACGGCTCTTGATCCCGTCCAGTTATCGGACGAGCTCGTCCGATAGGAATTAATCGTAAGAGATGTTACGCAGGATAGTGATCGAGGCGGAAGCGGCAGGAACAGTGAGCAATTCTTGTAGCTGCTCCAAAGTAATGGCTGTAGCGGGCTTAAACGCCGATGACGAAGCATAGTCCATCACTGACTTCACAAATTGCTGCCCCTCCGGATAGTTCTGCATAGCTTCAATATCGCCCATCACCACAAGCACCTTTCCACCTCCAACTTTGAACTCCATAAGCAACCCAAGGCGATGGTTACGCTCCACATTGTCTATAACCTGCACAATCGGGCGATAATCTATGCCATTCAGCCGGTCAAGAATCAACGGATAACTGTTCTTGACTATCGGATACCACTGCCAATTGGTGTGAGATTCTGTAGGAAATTCCGAAAACACCGGAAGAGAAGGATCAGTTAGGATACCGAGCGTGCCGGGCGAAACCTCTTTGCCGGCATTCTCGCAAATGGTTTTGAACATACGGTAATTCCAGTAATCAGTCTGGAATAAACCGCCCACAGTGGTGCTGTCCACCATCTCACGCTTGGGAGCAAGCACCACTGTGCCTCCCGAGGCAAGGCAATTACGCACTTCCTCGCCCAAACTGTCGGCAAGCATCACCCCTTCAGCGGAAAACGAACGATCAACCGGATATATCCATATAGGATAAGAATTGACTACTCCTTGCGCAGGCACTGAAAGCTCAAGCGAAGCCTTGCAAGGAGCGGCAAGATAAGGCAGCATCGCACTCACAGAGTCCACCTGCAGCAATCCATTCCCTTCCGGCAATACTGACGTGACTGTAAATTCAGGCACACCGTTCACCATGAGCTTAGCCACGAGAGTATCGCCCCTCAGCGACTTACCGCTGTAATTAGCCACAGCAAAACGGCTCCGGAATGTGTCGCCACCGGTCCAGGTATAGGATGGAAATTCCGCAAGAGCCACAATCTCGTCACACGATTCTCTCCACCGCTCAGGTGAAACCAGCCCCTTGCTGTCCATAAACGCGTCAAGGATTCCAACAAGCGCCGTTCCTTGTCCCGGATAATCTTGAAGATCAAGCAACTGAAATCCGCCCATGGAAGGAGTACGCAGATTCATCTCCATATCGGCTTTATATAGCTCTATAGCCCAAAGCCCTGAAGCGCGGAAAAAGTCATGCGCCTGTGACAGCATATTGGCATCAGCAAGACGCTTCTTGAACACCTCAAAATTCCTCGGCTCAAGCACTCCGGTATATTTCTTAATCTCGTTATAATCGGGATATATCTGGAACTGTCCTGTCTCATGCCCTATCACAGGCACAGGCGACAGCAGCACGGCATCCTCGAAGTTCCGCATGGTGCCGGGATAAGTATTGTTCAGAATGCCCCCTTCGTCAGCGTCGGCAAATGAGAACGAGGCGCGGGTGTGGATATCATAACCCTCACTGCCTCCCACACGGCAAGTCACAAAGAAGTCTTGACCCGGGATATAGCCTTGCCAGCCGAGATAGCCGTTGGAGCCGTAAGTGTAAAGGTGTCGAGGCTCATCGGCGCTGAATGTTTCCACAAAGGACCGCATCACAGGCGCCTCTCCCCACAATTCATTTCCCAAGGCGAAAAGCACGAAGGAAGGATGTTGGCTGTACTGTTTATGTATCGCCTTCCCATCGGCAAGAAGAAAATCCATCAATTTGACGTTGGCGTTATCGAATGTGCCCCACACCGGAAGCTCCGGCTGAAGATATATACCTTCTATATCAGCAGCTTCAAAACAAGCTTCGGGAGGACACCATGAGTGAAAACGCACATGGTTAAGACCGTACTCCTTGATTGTGCGGAAATATTGCCGCCAGCTGTCTACATCCATTGGAGCAAACCCCGTCAGAGGAAACACACATGCGTCATGCCTTCCGCGAAGGAAAGCCACAGTGTCATTGACGTAAAATTGATGGTTCTTTTGAGCAAAATCCCTCAATCCCACCTTGACCTCAACGGTATCCGTTCCCGGCAATGCAGCAGTGACAGTGTGGCGGTAGGGATTGTGCTCACTCCACAGCTGCGCAGTGTCGCCAAGATGCAACACAGTTTCGTACACCGCCTGTCCGTTGCTCAACTTTATAATCTCTTTGTGGTTCCCTAATTCCACTACAAGCCTCTTCCCGACGATTTTATCCGGTGTCGACAATTCCACCTTGACCCTCACGCTGCGGTTCGAAGCATCGGGATATCCTTGCAAATCCTTTATATGCAATGGATTCCGCGACGATAGTTCCATGCGTCCCACTATGCCGTTCCAGTTGGTCTGCGTGGACTCGGTGGCAGCGTGTGAACTTGAACGTATCTCCTCCGGCATCCGTTCCCCGTTATCTACCATTACGGTTATAGTATGCTCTCCCGGAGTAAGATAGTCCGACAGATTATACACATGCGGCGTGGACAACAAGTCCTGCGAACCCGCTTCCCTGCCGTCCACCCACACAGTTGTAGGACGGGTGCGCTCAAGCATCAATGTGATGTAACTCCCTTTCCAGTCTTTCGGAATAGTTACCTTGCGGGTATAGTAGGCAGGACCGGTATAGGTCACTTTACGTGACAACTGCGTGGTTTCCTCGTAGTTGCTATTCACCGCACCTTTCCCGTTAGTATCCAATGTACCCGGCAGAGTCACCGCCTCACCGGCACCATCCATCTCCGTCGAGAAGCTCCAAGTGCCGCTCAAATCAATCATTTCATTCCTTGTATAAGCAAAAAAAGGCAGCACTAATAACAAAAATGTCAATCCTAAATATCTCATGTCTTTTCCCATTCGTTTTTATTTTGCTAAAAGTTAGCTATTTAAATCAGAAAATCCAAATAATTCTCCGGAGTCACCACCGATGCCGAATCCACAGTATAAGCGTTCATAAAGGACTGAGGGAACTTTGCATTTGAGTTCCGGGGATTCCATTTCATCTCGAATATTGTCATTTTCCCGTCACGCTCTTCCACAAAATCTATCTCTTGCTGCGATTTTGTGCGCCAGAAATAATAATTCTGATAAGCGCCCCGGTAAGCGTTATGCTTTATCCTCTCCATTATAAAGAAGTTTTCCCATATGGCTCCCATATCGGTACGGGAAGCACATGGAGCAAAATTCTGTAGAATGGCATTACGTATTCCGGTATCATAAAAGTAAATCTTCTTGCTCTTTTTCAATTCGTTACGCAGATTTCGGCTAAGTCCATTGATGCGCTTTACCACATAACATTTCTCAAGCAGGTCAATGTATTTCTCCACCGTTTTTGAGTCGGAACCCACAGTTTGCGCCAATTCATTATATGACACCTCGCTGCCTATCTGTAATGCAAGAGCCACAAGCAGTTTCTCAAGAATCGCAGGCTTCCTTATGCCCTCAACCTCCAATATATCTTTATAAAGGTAACTTCCGGCAAGATTCACCAGCAGCTCCCTCGCTTCCTCAGGATGAGTGATTATCTCCGGGTAGCTCCCGTATATCAGCCGCTGTTCAAGCATATTATTTGCCATAAGTAGTCCACCTGTAGCAAGCAGTTCGCCGGTAGAAACAGGATATAACTCATACTCGTACTTACGCCCCGTAAGAGGTTCATTAAGATTGCTTCTTATATGAAGAGAGGAGCTTCCTGTCACCATCAGTTGCCTGTCAGGAAACCTTTCCACAATTCGCTTAAGGGTAATACCCACATTATCCACCCGCTGCACCTCATCTATGATAATCAGTTTATTGTCGCCGATAAGCAACCGCATCTGTGGATCAGATAAATCGGAAAGCACCCTGCGCGTTTCGGGATCGTCACAATTCAAAAGCAACGGATTGTCCTTCTCTTGATTAGCAATAGCACGGAACAGCGTGGACTTCCCCACTTGGCGTGCGCCGATAAGGATTATCACCTTCCCTTTATACATCTTGTTCTTTATAGATGAGTCAAGTGCCCGTTTTATCTGCATAGTAATTAATTATTAGTCATTTAACAAGTACAAAGGTATTGCTTTATTTTATGAATTCCAAATTTTACTTGACTTTTTTGGAT
>DAAL01000003.1:27942-30929 GCA_001701065.1 Bacteroidales bacterium GP4 | reverse complement strand
CGGTGAGCAATAATAAGATGATAACGGTGCGTGGCATGGAACGGCAGGGATTAAAGGACCGGGCTGAGGAGCCGGAACAGGGATTCTTTGGCTTTCTGGCTGCGGGAGCGTTGCCGCCACTCGGAGGTGGTGATGCGGCGTGAGCGGGCGATGTCGTCGATGAAGATGCTGTGCATCATGCGGTTGATGGTCTCGGAGTAGACGAGGATGTTGCCCTCGAAGTTGTGCTCGAAGCTGCGGAAGTCGAAGTTGGTGGAGCCGATGGACACAAATTCGTCGTCGACGAGGATGGTCTTGGCATGTAACATCCCAGCCTCGTAGAGGTAGACTTTTATGCCTGCCTGGAGGCACTCGCGGATATAGGAGAACGATGCGTAGTTGAGAATGGCGGAGTCGCTCTTGGCGGGTATCATTATGCGCACGTCCACTCTTGCGAGTGACACCGCCTGGAGGCACTTCAGAAGGCTCTCGGTGGGGAGGAAGTAGGGTGTCTGGATGAATACGCGCTTTTTGGCTCCGGCTATGGCTTTCTGGTATAACATGGCTATGTTGCTCCACTGGCTTGTGGGGCCGCTGGTGACAATCTGCACTCCGGCGTTGTGCTCCTGATCGGAGTAGACGGTGGAGTCGCACTGCTCTTCGAGGAGCTCCTGCCCCATGAAGTTCCAGTCGACGGCAAATGCGTACTGCAGCCCTCCCACTGCAGGACCGTGGATGCGGGCGTGGGTGTCGCGCCATATTCCGTAGTCCACGCCGGTGACGTAGCGTTCAGCCACGTTCATGCCGCCGATGTAGCCAATGGTGCCGTCGATGACCACAATCTTGCGGTGGTTGCGCCAATTGATGCGTGTGGCGAAGTGGGGGAAGGTGACGCGGAAGAATGGGTGGACCATGATTCCTTCGTCCTGCAGCTGCTTGAAGAAGCTGTTTTTGGTGTTGAGCGACCCTATGTGGTCATATATCAGCCTCACTTTGACACCCTGGCGCGCCTTGCGGATGAGCACTTCGGCTATGCGCTTTCCAAGGGAGTCGTCGTTGAAGATGTAGTACTGCATGTGGATGTACTTGCGGGCGTTTTCGAGGTCGGCGATGAGGGAGTCAAACTTGGCGGTGCCGTCAGTGAACAGGTCGATGTGGTTGCCGGGGTAGTATATGGCTCCGGAGAGAGTCTGCGCCATCTTCACTTCCTGCAATGACTGAGGGGAGAGCCCTTGCTTGTGGATGTCGACATGCTTGAACGACTCTCGCTTGCGAAGGCGGCGGCGGTTGCGGCGTGTGATCATGCGGGTGTTTTTAAGGCTTCTGCCGAAGAAGAGGTAGAGCACAATCCCGAGGACCGGGACCATGAGCAACACGGTGACCCAGGCAAGCGACTTGACAGGGTTGCGGTTCTCGGAGAGCACCACAACTATCAAGCTTATAATCGCGCCGATGTAGGCGACAAGGATTACAATGTTATACCATGCCATAAAACAATGATAGGTGTTGACACCGCTAAGATAGTAAAAATGTAGGTAACGGCAAAATAAAAGACCGCCGCCCTGTACGGGCGACGGTCAGTTATAGATTTCCACGGGTATGTATGTACGGATTCTTTATTCAGCAACCACTTCAAAAGGAATCTCAACGGCAACTTCCTTGTGGAGACGCACGGTGCAGGTGTATTTTCCTACTTCCTTGATGCTGTCCTTGATGTCGATGAGCTTGCGGTCGATGTCGTGTCCGAGCTTTGCAAGAGCTTCAGCTATCTGGATAGCGTTGACTGAACCGAAGATAGTGCCGGTAGAGCTTGTCTTGGCACCGATGGTGAGAGCTACGCCCTCAAGTGATGCAGCCACAGCTTCAGCGTCGGCTTTGATTTTAGCGAGCTTGTGGGCGCGCTGGCGCTGAATTTCAGCCAGTTCTTTAAGGGCTGAAGGAGAAGCGATAACAGCTTTTCCCTGGGGAATGAGGTAGTTACGACCATAACCACTCTTCACTTCTACTACGTCGTCCTTGTAGCCAAGGTTGCTGACGTCTTCTTTCAATATAACTTTCATAATTGTCGTCTTGTTTAGGATTATTTCATCAAGTCGGTTACATAGGGAAGCAATGCCAAGTGGCGAGCGCGCTTAACAGCTTGAGCTACTCGACGCTGGAACTTCAAAGAAGTGCCGGTGATGCGGCGGGGAAGGATTTTTCCCTGTTCGTTGAGGAACTTCTTGAGGAATTCGGGATCTTTGTAGTCGATATACTTGATGCCACTTCTCTTAAAGCGACAATATTTTTTCTTTTTAACGTCCACTGACAGTGGAGTGAGGTAACGAATTTCAGATTGTGCTTGTGCCATTGTTTAGTCCTCCTTTACTTCTTCAGGTTGTGAATTCTGTTTAGCTCCCTTCAAGCTGCGGCGCTTGATAGCGTATTCGTGGGCGTACTTGTCGAGACGGAAAGTCAGGAATCGAAGTACACGCTCGTCACGGCGGAATTGGGTTTCGAGCTTCTTCACCATGTCGGGATTGGCATCGAACTCGATGAGAGTGTAGAACCCGGTGGATTTCTTGTCAATGGGATAAGCAAGCTTGCGCAAGCCCCAGTTCTCTTCGTTGACAATAGTTCCGGCGTTGCTTGTGATAACGTCCTTGAACTTGTCTACCGCTTCCTTCATCTGAACATCAGATAAAACGGGAGTTAAAATGAAAACGGTTTCGTAATGATTCATTTTGTTGTTATTTGTTTTGTTAAATTATAAGTGATTGTTTAAGAAACAATTTTTTTAATAGTTTCTAAAATCGAGTGCAAAGGTAAGGATTTTTTCTCAATCGTGCAAGTGCTTGAAGGAAAAATCGATAGAATCAAGAAGCGACTGAATGCCGCAGGGGGCTTCAGTCGCTTCAATGTAATCTTTAAGTAAACTCTTGGCGCTCTCGCGGGAGAGCATCGGCGATACTTTACTTGCGGATACCAAGCTCTTTTTGTGCGATGATGGCACGATAGCGGTTGATGTC
>DAAL01000003.1:0-27915 GCA_001701065.1 Bacteroidales bacterium GP4 | reverse complement strand
CGACGACGCTTACCTACCAATGCTTTAAGAGCGCGCGCAGTAGTATAATCTTTGTGATTTGACTTTAGGTGTTCAGTCAAATGAGCAATACGAACCGAGAATAATGCTATCTGAGCTTCAGGTGAGCCAGTATCAGTCTTGCCCTTACCGTATTTCTCAAAGATGTTTACTTTTTCTTCAGAATTTAAGTGCATTCTTGAATGAAATTTTAATAGTTAATAAATAAGCTTGTAACTCAAAGTGCTCGACTTTGAGAGCGCAAAGTTACTAATTAATTCTTATACCGCAAAATATAATTTTAACAAATTGCGCAAGCCGCACCGCAAATGGCGCGTTTTATGTCGTCTTCCGTGGGGAAGATTAGTCGAGGTTCTTGTCTTTCGCAGGGTTGCGGAAGTTGATTTTGTGTTCGAGATACTCCTGGGTAGCTATCAGAGTGGGCTTGGGTAGCTTCTCGTAGTAGCGGGAAATCTCTATCTGTTCGCGGTTCTCGGAGATTTCTTCGAGGTTGTCGTTGAGCGAAGCAAATTCCTGGAGCTTTTTCTCAAGGTCATGTTTCATCTCGGCGGCAATCTGATTGGCGCGTTTAGCGATTACACACACAGTTTCGTAGATGTTGCCGGTGTCCTCCGACATTTTGATGAGGTCACGGGTGGTTGTGTTAAGTGGTGCGTTGGATTTCTTGTAGTCCATTATTATAAATGTATTGAAGATTATCTTTTATTCTTTAATGTACTTTTCCGCGATGTGGAGAATGTTGTCAGCCTCCTTGCGGTTGGGTGAATCGGGGTAGTTGTTTATGAATGAATAGTATTCGTCCACAACATCACGGAAGCGGTCGGGCTTTTTTTCGTCGACGCTCTGTGACGCTTCCTGGTAGCGCGCTTTGAGTATAAGCATCTCCAGGTCCTCTTTGTATTTTGAGTAGGGGTAATTCTTGATGGCGTTCTTCGCCACAATCACCGCCGATTCATAGTTGTTGCCGAGATAGTTGCCAAGGTTGTAGTAGAGCTGGGCGTTCTGAAGCTCTTTCAGGGTGAGCTTGTCCTGAAGCTCGAAAATGGCATTCTGAGCCACCGGCACGCGGTCGCTCTTGGGGAAATAGTCCAAAAATGCCTGAAGCTCCTCGATAGCCTTGATGGTGGTGCTTTGGTCAAGCTGAGGCTCGGGGGAGTCAAGATAGTAGCCGTAGCCTGAATAGAAACGCGCCATTTCAGCGTAGGTCCCCTTGGGGTAACGTGAATAATAGGTGCGGAAATAAGCTCCTGAATTCTCGTAGTCCTTATTTTCGTAGTGGCTTAGCGCAAGGAGGTACAAGGATTCCTCCGCTTTGCGTGAGCCTTTAAGCTGTGTCACGATTTCGGTGAGCACGGTGGAAGCCTGGGTGTATTTCTTCTGCTCGAAGGCTTTTTTCGCAAACTCCAATTTGGCATCCGGGTCGTTGCTCTTTAATATACGCTGATATTCTCCGCATGAAGTGAAGAGCATCATCGAAAGCGCAAATAAGATATATAAGTATTTAGGCATAGCTTCGGATTAAATATTCAAGATGCAAAGTTAGCAATAATTGCTGATTGATGATGAAAAATGATGATGTTTTTTTATTATATAGGTCTATTTTCCTAAATTAAGCAGATAAATAAGCCGAATTAGGGGGGATAATTCAGGCTTTTTAATTAAATTTGCACTTTATTGGTGGCGTATGCCCCCGTTAATGCCGCTTTTTGGCTCATGCTTTAAAAAAGTAAACTACATGGAAGAACCAAATTCAAATAAAAAGTCGGAGAATTTTATTAAGAAGCATCCGATACTGTTTAATTTTCTACTTATAATTCTGGCGGGAGTCGGAGTGGTGTGGATGTCGTTGATAGCGTTGGACATCTGGACCGGTCATGGAAAATACGAGGTGGTCCCCGACATGAAGGGGCTGTCCTATAACCAAGCCACCACCGCGCTATATGCCGCCGGACTTAATGCGGAGCTTTCCGATTCCATCTATGATGAAGGTACCAAGCCCGGCACCGTGATAGAGCAGTCGCCGCGCGCCAATACCAAGGTGAAGCCTAACCGCACCGTCTACCTCACCATAAATGCATTTTCGCCCAAGATGATAACCATACCCCGCTTGTCCGACATGTCGCTGCGCCAGGCGCGTTCCACCCTTGAGGGAATAGGGATAAAGCATATCAAAGTGCGCTACGTGGTGAGCGAATACAAGGACCTGGTGCTTGGGGCAAAATTCAACGGCATCACTCTGCAGCCGGGAGCGCGTATACCGGTCAATGCCACTGTGACGCTGGAAGTGGGTGAAGGACTCACCTGGCATGAGGATTCTACTACTATAGAAGAGGCTGTGGAGACTGACACTGAGGCCTCGGAACTGGACATTGAATAATAAATAGAAGTTTGGACGCTGACAATACATATAATTCTACGGATTACGCCTATACCGAGGAGGACCCGGGCGTTGCCGATGAGCTTACCGACCTGGAAGCTGACGGGAATGAGCTTTATGAGCATTTCCGGTTTGTCGCCGACAAGGGACAGCAGTTGCTGAGGGTGGATAAGTTTCTGGTGGCACGCATCGAGAAGTCGTCGCGCAACCGCATCCAGCAGGCTGCCGATGCTGGTTGCATCCTTGTCAACGGTAAGGCTGTTAAGTCCAACTACCGCGTGAAGCCGCTCGATGTGGTGTCGGTGGTGATGGACCGTCCACGCTACGAACTGGAGATTATAGCCGAGGATATTCCTCTTGATATAGTGTATGAGGATGACTATGTTCTTGTGGTGAACAAGCCGCCGGGGCTTGTGGTGCATCCGGGACACGGCAATTACCACGGGACTCTGGTGAATGCGCTTGCTTACCATTTCCGCAACAATCCCGACTACGATGTGGCCGACCCGCGCATGGGGCTGGTGCACCGCATCGACAAGGATACATCGGGGCTGCTTGTGGTGGCTAAGACTCCTGACGCAAAGACCCACCTCGGAAAACAGTTTTTCGACAAGACCACCAAGCGTGAGTATGTGGCGGTGGTGTGGGNNTGCCGACGGAACAGTCGAAGGGAATATAGGCAGAAGCCTTAAGGACCGGCTCCAGATGGCTGTGTTCCCCGACGGCGATTACGGCAAACATGCGGTGACACACTATTCCACGCTTGAGGCGTTAGGGCATGTGGCAGTGGTGAAGTGCGTGCTTGAAACGGGGAGAACCCATCAGATACGCGTTCACATGAAGCATATAGGGCATCCTCTCTTCAATGACGCACGCTACGGCGGCGATGAGATATTGCGCGGAAATACTTCGGCGAAGTACAAGCAGTTTATCGCCAATTGTTTCGCGGCGTGCCCACGGCAGGCGCTCCATGCGAGGACATTGGGGTTTGTGCATCCCGTGAGCGGCGAGGAGATGTTTTTCTCGGCTCCTGTGCCGCCTGACATGACCGCGCTTATCGAGAAATGGCGAAACTATTCACCTAATTCATAACCGAAACATATTTTAACCAACTATTTGAGTAAGATAATTTGTTATATATTGAATCAACCGATAAAAGTGACATATCCATGACGCAAGATTATAAAAACTTTGAGGACATCGCTCCCTATCCTGACAGCATTTTTCATGAAAAGATGAAGCATCTTTTAGGGGAGCCGGGTTTTGAACATGCAGTGCGCTGGGTCTTCCCTGATGTTGATTACGAAGCTTTCAAGCAGGAGCTTCTTAAAGTTAATGATAAAGACACTTTCCAGCAGAAGGTGATGCAGCCTTTCCTTGAAATGCTTGCAGCCAAAACCACTGCCGGACTTTCAATATCAGGCACTGAACGCCTAAATCCCAAGACCGCCTACACGTTCATCACCAATCATCGTGATATAGTGCTTGACACATCGTTTCTGAATCTGTGTTTTCTCCGTGCCAATCTTCCTACAACCGAGGTGGCTATAGGAAGTAATCTTCTCGTGTACGAGTGGATTAATGACTTGGTGCGCCTTAACAAGAGTTTTATCGTGAAGCGTGACCTTCCGCGTCTTAAAGCGCTTGAGGCGGCGAAAGAATTGTCGGCATACATCTATGACACGGTCAACAACCGTAACCAGTCAGTGTGGATAGCGGAACGTGAGGGACGCAGCAAGGATTCCAGTGACCGTGCGCAGGAAAGCCTTGTGAAGATGCTTGCGCTTGCCGGCGACGGCAATTTTAAAGAAAATATAATGGCGGTCAACCTCATGCCGGTGTCGATATCCTACGAGTATGACCCCAATGACTATCTCAAAGCACGTGAATTCCTTTTGCGCAAGAATGATCCGGAATTTAAAAAGTCGCAGCGCGACGACCTGTTTGCGATGGAAACCGGTCTTATGCAGTCAAAGGGACGTGTGCATTTCTCCGTAGGGTTCCCCTTGAACGAGGAAATCAAGAATCTTGATGGGTCGCTTGACAAGAATACGCTGGCACGCGAGATATGCCATCTCATCGACTGCCAGATTCATTCAGGGTATCAGATTTACCCCATCAACTATATAGCCTACGACTTGCTGCTGCACACCCGGGAGTTTGCTTCGCGTTACACAAGCGAGGAAGTGGAGAAGTTCAAGCAGTATATCGACAATCAGCTTAAGAAAGTCGATGTACCTGAGTTGAGCGCCGATGACTACGATTACATGAAGGAGATGATGCTTACCATGTACGCCAATCCTCTCCGAAACAATATAAAAGTCGACGATACCTGTCCCAGTGACGCTTACATCAATTAGGACACTGAAAACAGAATAAAAATATCGGAGTATGCGTCTACCTGTAGTCATAATGATAATCCTGATGGTTGTAAATGTCTTCGTCGACATTTACATCTGGCGAAGAATTGTCGATGTCTCCAAGAAGCGTTGGCAAGGCGTGGTCTATGCATGGAGTTCGCTCTTGTGTCTTCTATACATTATTGTCGTGGTATGTCTGCCGCGGCGCAGCGGAAGCGATGAGAGCCTTGTGACTATAATGTGGCTATTGTACGCTTATTTCTCAATTTATTTGCCGAAATATGTCTTCTGCCTGTTCTCATGGGTGGGGATGATTCCTAAACTTTGGCATAAACGACGTTGGGAATGGCTTGACTGGGGCGGTGCCGTGGCGGCGTTTCTCCTGTTTGTGGTAATGTGGTGGGGCGCAGTCGTCAACCGCACTTCCTATAAGATAAATGAGGTGGAACTGACCTTCCCGGAGTTGCCTAAAGCATTCGACGGATATAAGATTGTCCAATTTTCCGATTTTCATGTAGGCACTTACGGGAATGACACGGCTTATGTGTCGAAAGTGGTGGATGTCATGAATGGAATAGGCGCCGATGCCATCTTTTTTACCGGCGACCTTGTAAATAGGCGCACCGGTGAGCTTGAGCCGTTCATTGAGCCGTTGTCAAGGCTTAAGGCGGCTGACGGTGTTTACTCGGTATTGGGTAATCATGATTACGGCGATTACTGTGACTGGGCTACTCCCGACGAAAAAGCAGCTAACATGGAGGCGATGTACCGCAGCCAGGCTGAAATGGGATGGAAGCTTCTCCGGAACGAGACTGCCTACATCTATTCCGACAGTGACTCGATAGCTGTGATAGGCGTTGAGAACTGGGGCGACCCGCCATTCACTGTTTACGGCGACTTAGGCAAGTCCTATCCTGCTCTCAATGACTCGACGTTTAAAATTTTGCTTACACATAACCCGGCGCACTGGGTTACCGAAATAGCCGATAATGATTCGGCAAATGTGGCGCTGTCCATGTCAGGGCACACTCATGCCATGCAGATGCAGGTGGGCAGCTGGTCACCTGCCAAATACCGTTATCCCACATGGGGCGGACTATACCAAGATAAGAAAAAGGACCATTCGCTTTATGTGAATATCGGCTTAGGCACCGTGGCTATACCTTCGCGTATAGGCGCAACACCTGAAATTACTGTATTTACTCTTAAATCTTCACAATAACTTTTATTTATGGCACATCCTTATTCCGGACTAATCAGTGAACAAATTAATATACCACAGAAAGCTGTCGATGCTACTTTAAGATTGCTTGATGACGGAGCGACAATACCTTTTATCAGTCGTTACCGTAAAGAGGCTACAGGCTCTCTGGACGAAGTGGCTATACACTCCATTTTTACTAAATACGAGAATCTTAAAGCCCTCGATAAACGTAAAGCTTCGATATTGGAAAGTATCGAACAGCAAGGTAAACTGACTCCGGAACTTAAAAAACGCATAGCTGACACGCTCGACTCCACTGTGCTGGAGGACATATATCTGCCTTTCAAGCCGAAACGCCGCACACGTGCGCAGATAGCGATAGAGCAAGGGCTTGAACCGCTTGCTAAGATGATAATGGCGCAGTCCATGCCCGATGTGGACAAGGCTGCGAAAAAATATATGACCAAAGAACTGCCTTCGATAGACGATGTGAAGCAAGGCGCAAGCGACATTATAGCCGAATGGGTCAATGAGAATGAAAAGGCTCGTTCGATTGTGCGCTCACGTTACCTGCGCAATGCGTTGCTTTCGTCAAAGGTGGCGAAGGGGAAAGAACAAGAGGGCAACACCTATGAAAACTATTTCGAATACGAAGTGCCGTTGCGGTCGTGTGCTTCCCACCGGTTGCTTGCCATGCTCCGAGGCGAGAAGGAAGGTTTTCTGAAACTTTCGGTGTCTATCGACGACAACGAGGCGGTGGAGCGTTTAAGCCGCTTGTTTATCCGCTCGTCGGCATCGGACAGTGTGGCTTCTTTTATAAAAGGAGCCATAAAGGATTCCTATCGCCGGCTTATCAAGCCGTCAATAATAACCGAGGTCGTGGGGATAGCCAAGGACAAGGCTGACGAGGGTGCTATTGCCATGTTCGCCGACAATCTCCGTCAGTTGCTTCTTGCGTCGCCCCTTGGACCCAAACGGGTGCTTGCCGTGGATCCGGGTTATCGCACTGGGTGTAAACTGGCTTGCCTTGACAGTCAGGGTAATCTTATGTACCATGATGTCATGTACCCTAATCCGCCCCAGAATGATTACCATGGTTCCTCTTTCAAGGTGTGCCGTATCGTGGATGATTTCGGAATTGAGGCAATAGCTGTGGGCAACGGGACTGCAAGCCGTGAGACGGAGTCGTTTTTGTCGTCGCTGCGTTACAGCCATCCTGTGGATATCTTTGTAGTGAATGAGAGCGGAGCTTCCATATATTCAGCTTCGGCTATCGCGCGCGAGGAGTTTCCCGATGAGGATGTCACGGTGCGTGGCGCGGTGTCGATAGGCAGGCGGTTGATTGATCCGCTTGCTGAACTTGTCAAAATTGACCCAAAATCGATAGGGGTGGGGCAGTACCAGCACGATGTGGACCAAGTGGCGTTGAAGGATGCGCTTAATTACACAGTGGAAAGTTGTGTGAACTCCGTGGGTATAAATGTCAATACTGCATCGAAGGAACTTCTCAGCTATGTGTCGGGTATAGGTCCGTCGCTTGCGGCAAATATCGTGAAATACCGTGCCGAAAACGGAGAATTCCGAAGCCGTCAAGAGCTTATGGATGTCCCCCGCATGGGCGAGAAAGCTTTTCAGCAGTGCGCGGGATTCTTGCGCATACCCGGAGGCGACAACATCCTTGACAATACCGGTGTGCATCCTGAGCGATATGACTTGCTGAAACGCATAATCGATGATAATAAACTGACTCTTGACATTCTGCTGAAGAATCCGGCAATGATGGCAGAACTTGATCTTACTCCTTACATGGACAAGACAGTGGGAATACCTACATTCAAGGATATAATGGATGAGCTTGAGAAGCCGGGGCGTGACCCGCGTTCGGCTGCTGAGACCACCGAATTTGACAATGCGGTAAAGAACATAAATGACCTTCGTCCGGGAATGCTGCTTAACGGAGTGGTGAATAACATCACGGCATTCGGATGTTTTGTCGACATAGGTCTGCATGAAAACGGATTGGTGCATATATCGCAGCTTACCGATAGGTTTGTGTCGTCGCCGGCTGAAGTGGTGTCGATTAACCAGCAAGTTAAAGTTAAGGTTTTGGACGTGGACTATGCGCGCGGACGCATCGCATTGACCATGAAAGGTCTTTACGGGGAATGAACAGGGTAGTTATAAGCGTGGGAAGCAATGTGCCTGACCGTGTGTCGCAGGTTGAGGATGTGCTTGGATGGTTCAAACGTGAATTTTTCCATGTAAAGACATCTTCGGTCTACGAGACTCCCGATTATTCGGGAAAGGACGTGGTATATGCCAATGCTGTGGTGAAGGCTGAAACGCCATGGGACCGGGAATCGGTTGAGGAGTTCCTTCGCCTAAAGGAAGTCACTCAAGGACGTAACGATGAATGCCGCAGGCTCGGCATTGTGCCCATTGACCTTGACCTTGTCATGTATAATGACACCGCAGTCCGTCCTGAAGAACTTGAACGAAGGTATTTCACCATAGGGATGGATATGATCAAGTGACGTTAACGTTTAAATGGAATTTAGTTTACAGTGCAATATATTTAATACATTATAAAGATGGCAAAAGTTATTACATTAGGCGAAATCATGCTTCGCCTGTCACCGGAAGGCAATCACCGGTTTATTCAAGTGGATTCTTTTGATGTGATTTGGGGAGGCGGTGAAGCGAATGTCGCTGTCAGCTGTGCCAATTATGGTCACGATGCTTACTTTGTAAGTAAACTTCCCAAGCATGAGATAGGGCAGGCTGCCGTGAATGCGCTGCGCCGTTACGGTGTGCACACTGACTACATAGCACGCGGCGGCAACCGTGTGGGTATCTATTATTGCGAGACCGGAGCATCTATGCGTCCGTCCAAGGTGATTTATGACCGTGCAGGTTCTTCCATTGCCGAGGCTGACCCTGAGGATTTTGACTTCGATGCGATAATGGAAGACGCTGACTGGTTCCACTGGAGCGGTATCACTCCGGCTATAAGCGACAAGGCGGCTGAACTTACACGTCTTGCCTGTGAAGCGGCAAAACGTCACGGAGTCACTGTGTCGGTTGACCTTAATTTCCGCAAAAAATTGTGGACAAAGGAGAAAGCGCAGTCAGTTATGCGTCCGCTTATGAAGTATGTGGATGTGTGCATAGGCAACGAAGAGGATGCCGAGCTTTGCCTTGGCTTTAAGCCGGAAGCTAATGTAGAGGCTGGTGACACTGATGCCGAGGGCTACAAAGGAATTTTTGCGGCTATGCTTAAAGAGTTTGATTTCAAGTATGTGATTTCTACTCTACGCGAGTCGTTCTCGGCTACCCATAACGGATGGAAGGGAATGATTTATAACGGAAAGGATTTCTATGTGTCGCGTCGTTACGATATCAATCCCATTGTTGACCGTGTAGGTGGCGGCGATTCATTCTCCGGAGGTATCATCCATGGACTGTTGACAATGGAATCACAGGAAGAAGCACTGGAGTTTGCAGTTGCGGCTTCGGCATTGAAGCAGACCATTCCCGGCGATTTTAATCTTGTTACGGAAGAAGAAGTAAGAGCACTTGCCGGAGGCAATGCCAACGGTCGTGTTCAACGCTAATAAAATAGTTCAATTATGGCAAAATTTGATAAACAGTCAGTGCTTGCTAAAATCGGCGCGACTCGCATGGTGCCGGTGTTTTACCACAAGGATGTGGAAGTTGCGAAGCAGGTAGTGAAAGCATGTTATGACGGAGGAGTGCGTGCATTTGAGTTTACTAACCGCGGCGATTTCGCTCATGAAGTGTTTGCCGAGATCGTGAAGTACGCAGCCAAAGAGTGTCCGGAACTTGCTCTTGGAGTGGGTTCCATAGTTGATCCAGCCACTGCGGCTCTTTATATTCAACTTGGAGCATGTTTTGTTGTGGGACCGCTTTTCAATCCTGAGGTGGCACGTATATGCAACCGCCGTTTGGTTCCCTATACTCCGGGATGCGGCACAATATCGGAAGTGGGAGCTGCTCAGGAGGTGGGTTGCGACCTCTGCAAAGTTTTCCCCGGCGATGTGCTCGGACCCAAATTCGTGAAAGGACTGCTTGCCCCGATGCCTTGGAGCAAACTGATGGTGACCGGCGGAGTTGAACCAACTGAGGAGAACCTGAACGCATGGCTTTCAGCCGGAGTGTATTGCGTGGGCATGGGATCGAAACTATTCCCGAAAGACCGCGTAGCCGCTCAGGATTGGGCTTATATCACAGCCAAATGCCGTGAATGCCTTGCCATACTGAATAAATAAAACATCGCAACACCTGTTCACTGAGAACACCCTGAAACAACAATCAGCCGCCCGGAAATCGCTCCGAGCGGCTGATTGCTGTTTTTTAGAGATTGGGGAATTATTTCTTTTTGGATTGCATTTCGGCGGGGAAGGAGAGGGAATTGATGGTTTCGCCAGTGCGTAGACGAATCCATGAATTGATGTCCTTGGTGCCTTCCTTGATGAGTATGACACGTGCGCCGTTGGTGCCTATGTGGTTGTACACCGTCTTTCCGCCGGAGTAACGACCGTAGGCAAGAAGCACGTCATAGTAATTGACTGCATAATCATTGTCATGGTCATGCCCGAAAAATACACCGTATACGTCGCCGCATTCCTTGATTGCGCAGAACATCCCGGAGTTCAGTTCTGGAGAGCACACTTTCTCGCCTTTTGTGCCGATGACAAAATTGTCGACATCCTCGTAAGCGTATCCCGCTTCGGGAAGAGGTATGTGGATGAACATAAGCGCCGGGAGAGGCGTGCCATTGTTTTTCTCGGTCATAGCTTCACTCATGGTCTTGTACCACAACACTTGCGGTTGGGTGAGCCATGCGTAACGTCCCACACCTCCCATAGGGGCGGCAGCATGAGAGTCGAGACAGTAAAACATAGCAGCGGTAGTTGACGGATCACTTGCCGAAGCTACTTCGATTATATAGTCAGGACTTTCCGAATCGCCGCGCTCAGGCATCACGCAGCCTTCCTTTGAGGATATGTAATCATAGATTTGCGCATGGTCCATGTCGAACTGGCAGTCATGATTTCCGAAAACGAAAGCAAAGGGGATATTGCGTTCGATGAGCGGACGGGTAAGCACATCGATGGATTGTGCCACATGGTCAGAGTACACCAGGTCACCGGTGAACATGACAAAATCAGGATGTTCCCATTCGAGCACTTCTTCCACGCATTCAAGCGCAGCCTTGGAGCCTCCTTTGTCCCACTTGTAATGATTGTCAGTGAACTGCACGATTTTTAATTCGCCGTTGTCCTTGAACCTTAGCGGAGCCTCCGCTGACACTGTTATGAATACAGCCAGTAGAGCTATTGAGAATAGAATACGTTTCATCGTCTTTTATTCTTGAAGCACGAGTCTTAGTCCGGTGTCCATGCTTGCATGGTCCTCGGTGATTCGGCGGCGGTAAGCATTACGCATCTGTTCGCTTTCACCGTCCCAAGAACCGCCACGGCGTACACGGTTGTCGGATTTCTTTGTCTGCACGGGGTCAATCTGAGTGTCTTTAGGATAATCGTTTTTGAAATCAAGACACATTTCCCACACGTTTCCGCTCATGTCGTATATCCCTATTTCATTTGGCTTAAGTGCTTTCACTTCGTGGGGGCGGCGCATACTGTTTTCCTTCGACCAACCGATTTCCGCCGGGTCATTGCTCCCGCTGAATTTATTCATCATGCTCTTGTGTCCGCCACGAGCGGCGTATTCCCATTGAGCTTCGGTGGGAAGAGAGAATGTTTTGCCGGTAAGACCGTTAAGACGGTTGATGAATCGTTGTGCGTCAGCCCATGAAACTGATTCTACAGGATTGGTGGGTTCGGGGAACGCCGAGGGGTTGCTGCCCATTACCGCTTCCCACACAGCTTGAGTAATTTCTGTTTCACCTATATAATATGGCTTGGTAATTTTAACCCAATGCACGGGATTTTCATCGTTTTCCTTGCTGTTTTGCTCAGGAGTCGCACCCATCTCAAACATTCCGGCTTTCACCAGTACCATGTCGAAGCTTTCCGATGTGCCGGGGATGGAAATAGTGATAGTTTCACCTTTTGGGGTAGTTCCACCACCTCCACCACCTCCATTGCCGGTAGGTTGTATGGTTAACCTATAAGTGAACAAGCTCTGTACCGGTGCAGAAAATTCACAATTGAAAGGAACAAAATTGGATGATTTTATAAGAATGCTTTCGGTTCCTTCAGGTACATATACCCAGTATTCACCTTCTTTATACTCCGATTGCACGGCTCCGGAAAATACGGGGTCTTTAGCTACCATCCCTATTTTCAACAGGGCACATGCCACGCCATTGCTGTCCATTACTTTGAAACGCACAGCATCAGGCTCCATCGTTTCTTCAAATTTGCTTAAAGATAGTTCTTGTGCTTGGACGGAACCAAATGCAAGAATCGCTAATAAAAAGGATATTAGTCTTGTTTTCATTATAATTATGGTTTATTAGTTTAAATCAATATAATGGGATGTCATTGATGCTGAACGGTTTGGTTCCCATTGGCTGCCATGTGCGGACAAGAATCTTAGGATAATCCTCGTCGGTGAAATCCCACACAAGAACAACTATGCCTTCGTCGCTGTACTGGCGTGTGTTCCAATGTTGAACGAGGGTCACATAGTAGAAATCGGGTTTAGTGGGGTGACGCAGCACTTTGTAGTCTTCAAAAAGCACATTGATATTGCCTGGACGAGCAAAAACCCTTTTCAGTCCGGCGAGATATTCAGCTTTGCCTTGAGATGTAACTTGGATGTTGTTTTTTTCACGCCCCGATATAACTTTACCTGTAATAATAAGAGCGTCTTCACTGAACACGGCGTTCATAAACGGGAGGTTCTTGTCGATATAAGCCTGACGGAATTTTTCACACCAGCCGAGTATCTGCATTCGCTGATCTATGTCGTTGAGCTTTTCGCCTTCAGCAAGTAGACGCACGTATTGGGTGTTATCCATTGTGAAATTAAGGTCGGCTATTTGTCCGTTGGGAGAAAAGTCGATGCATAGTTCCTGTCGGTCATAAGGGAGGGGTTCGTCAGTTACGGGAATCAATTCCACTCCGATGTTTCTTACTTGATAGCCACGTATTCGACCGGTTTTTGTCTTCAATGACAGTCCGGCTTCAACATAATCAGTGTCCTCAGTGCTGAAATGAACTTGATTCCAAGTCATTGAGAGGGCTTGTGCCGCATTGTCGCTGATGTTTATGCCGGAGAAATTAATGTCACGTCCTGATTGAGCCGCTGAATTGATGGCATTGAGCAACAATGTGGTTTGTCGCTCGATTTTCTGTTTCAACGCCGGGGAATTTATTCCATAGGCAATTTCAAACGATACGTTACCCAATACCGACGGAATAGCCAAAATGGCTAAGATGGATGTTATAAATAGCTTTTTCATAATTACTTAATTCAATTTAAACCAGAGAACAGGTACGCCTTTGTGATTATCAAGATTGTCAGTAAGTCCGGTGCTGAAATTAGTGCGCGATACTCCCGGACCTAATACGGTGGACACATTGAAATTAGTGTCGCCTATTATCCAAAAGCATTCTTCTTTATTGCCGACATCATTCAGGGTGCCGTATTTCTTAACTTTTCTCATGACTTGATACATTGACAGGAGTTTCATAGCACTTTCCATGTCCTTCGCTCCCATGAGGTCATTTATCACATCCTGCTGTGCAGGAGTGAGATTGGTATTGCTCACGGCAGCCGCGGGTTTTGGAGTTTCCGCAGTGGTAGCGGGCTTGGGCTTGGGTGTAGCAGTGGTTGCGGGTGTAGAGCGGGATATTTCTTCCTCTTCTTTCTCTCGTCGGCTTTTTACCTGCTTGCCCGTTGTCGAGCCAGCGGATAATTCCGATTTGCTAATGTAGGCGAACACTCGCATGCCGCTTCCTCGTTTCATAGTGAGATACTTGAATTTCGCCGCGATTCCGGGATTGAACTGGGTGCCGGGAGCCGTTTCCTCAAGATAATCGGTGATGTACGACACCAAAAGCCCGTCGGCGTTGGCACGCGCTTCTTCTTCCGACTTCACCGTTGATTCAGCGAAAATATAATTCTCTGCGTCACGCTTTATGTCGTTAATCTGTTGCGCCACATCGTCAGCTTTTGCTGCAAGTGCGGAGACAATGATTAAAAATGTGACAATGTATCGTTTCATTCTTTGTCATTTTCCATGAAGAGACTCCTGATTTTCGGGAGGGGGATATAGGGAGTGATTTTAGCTTTCCCCGTGCCCTTCTTCTCTTCAAATTGATTAATTTCTAATGTTATTTTCATTGAATGGCAATATCCCCATGCGGAGTTCTTGCTTATAACCACATAAGTGGCTGCTTGGTCGTCCAACTTAGTGAGGCCTGTGAAAATCTCGCATCCTCGTGACAGAAAATAACCCACCATTCTTGACAGTGGAACTGTGAGATAACGTGTCTCCATGGGGTAGGCAATCATCTTAAGTTCCACGCTTATGTCGTTGGGAATATCAAGCCCTGTAAGTAGATTGGAGAAACTCTCAACCGGGTAAGAGATGTCATATAGAGCTTTGAACATTGATACCGAGGTAGTGTCGGCTGACTGATAATAGCGGTTGGAAGTGAGTAGATCCGTATAAAACTTATTGCCTTCAAAGATGAAGCAATTGGGTTTCCATGTAGGAGTCAGATGCTCTTTTTCTATAATGAGACTGTCAGGCGAATAGCCGTCTAAAATCAGGGAGTCGCTAAGCTCCTCGAATAACCGTAGCTCATTTTCCACCATCGAAGTCCCTCGCATAAGGTCATAGCTAACCGGGAAGGTGACAGTTGACCGGGTTATGCTGTCATGATGCCAAGTCACGGAGTAGATACGTTCATCAAGGCAATTAATGGCATAGTCAGCTGAATCGCGTCCCATGTCTTTAAGGTCATTGAATGTCATGCCCTCGAAACTCAGGTTGTCGACTGCAAGTTGACGGTTAAGCGTTTCCTCTTTTATAATAGGGATGCCGGCGCACAATGTGTACCGTTCCAGAAAGTCCTGAACCGGTCCGGTTGCGAAACTTCGGGTGGAATCGGGGAATATGCAGTAACCAATGTGTTCAATCGCACCATTGCGCACGTCGATTCTTGCTTTTCTGTTTTTGAAATCAAATGGAATTATGGTGTCCCGAACGCATGAGTCAGTCACCACTATTGAATCTAAGCCTATTTTTTCGCCTATCTGAGCAAGGAGGTCGGTGGCATAGCGCAATCTTGTCGCGGACAGCCCTTGAGAGGCTATCCACGATAAGATTATAGCTATTAGAATCCTCCTTGACATGACTGTCTATCAGATGCCAATATTGAAATTCTTTCCTTCGCCGTTGGCGCGCTTCAAGAATCCTTGAACTATTTTTCCGTTACGGAACTTGCAGCTTACAATCATGTCGCCCGGTTCAAGACGCAGGGTAGTTCCTCCGCTCTTCAGGTCAAGGTTAAAGCCTTTTGTTACCTTTACGACACCATTGAGTCCGTTAGGCACACCGCCGGTAGCCGGACCTTCGTAAGTACCGTAAGGAAGAGAATAGTTTCTGACATAGTTTGGATCAGTCACGTCTCCTCCGGTGGGAGTCTGTTCTTTCTTCTTAACCACAGTTACCGCAGTCGTGGCTTTAACGGTGTCGTTGAGAGAGCAGGTGATTTCGGCTTTGCCTTCTTTGAGGAGTGCTACATGACCGCCGTCCACCATGGCTATAGCAGGATTGCTTGAACTCCAAGTTACCTTAGCATCAGCAGGAGTAGGGGTGGCTTTGATTTCGATAGTCTTACCCACTGTGTCAGTCACTTCCACCGGTTCAACTATGATGGCGGGTTTTATGGAATCAATGGACGTAGACACGAGAGCTTGAGGTGTCTCACTGTCGTTTTCTGTAGCAGTATCGTTACCGCTTCCTTTCAAGAGAGCGAATCCTCCGCCTCCAAGAGCCAAAATACCCACTCCGATGAGAGCATATTTTTTCCAATTGGTGGGTGGTGGGGGAGGTGGAACCTGACGAACAGTACTTCCGCACTCCTTACATTCAAACTTGTCTATCGCACTAAATTCCTGGGTCTCCTTGCTTTTGCACTTTTTGCAATTGGGATCCTTATCACCGGTGCAGACACCATATCTTTTTCTTTGAGGTGTTGCACTTCTATTGGGAGCAGTTGACATATATTAATTTCATTAAAGTTATTAAAGTTATTTATCTCATTGGGGGAATATTAGGACCGGTTGGTGGCATTGGAGGTCCAGCCGGACGTGTGGGAGGAGCCGGCGGCATTTTGGGCTTAAACAACGACTCAAGTTCTTTTACTTGACTTGCCGGTGCCCAATTAGCCATTCCTTCCATCCACACTTGTGTGTCAGGTGTCATCTGTCGGTCCTCTACGAGCATTCGGCAGCCTTTGAAATCATAAGGACCTGCTTGTTGCCCGTTTAGCCATGCATATAGAGAGATTACCGGATCAGGTTCTACCGGTGGTTTGGGAGGTGTTTTTACGACAAACAGGGGTTTAAGAACTTCTACCTGTGAAGCAGGAGCCCAGTTTGCCATTCCTTCCATCCACACCTGAGTGTCGGGAGTAAGTTCTTTTGCTTCCGCCATTTTTTCGCACTCGTCATAATTCTTAGGACCTAATTGCTGTCCACCGATATAGGCGTAAAGAGCAATCTTCGGTTTTCCGGGAGGAGGTGGTGGAACTGTTCCTGACTCGGGCTTGGACTCGGGTTCGGATTTAGGTTCCGGTTTTAATTGAGAGGAAGCTGCAGGACGCTTGTCCTCTTCTACAATGAAGAGGCTTGGAAGGTCACTTCCGTCGCCTTCGCTATGCAGCAATATTGAGTTCTCAAGGTTAGATGACTCATTGCGGGAATGGAGTAACCGTTCATATCTGTTTTTGTAATCCTTTAACAAAGAGATGGCACGCATTGGGAAACAGTATTGAAGCGAAATTACTGACAGTTCATCCTTTCGAGGACTATTGCGGTCAACATACACATTACCGCTCTCTTGTGGAATGCTGTCTTTAAATGCCGCTTCAAGTTTATCGGCAAAACTTTTTAGTGCGTCATTATTTTCATCCACAGGAGGAATGAGAACTGTTATTGTTCGGCAATTTATCGAAGTTCCTTGCTGTGGGCTGTCGTTGTTAGTGACAGCACGCTCCATTTCGGTATTGTCCAGCTTAAGGAACGGACCGCTTTGTTCAACGACATCATGTACAAATTTCCTGATTTGGATATCGTCTCTGAGAAGCTTATTAAGCTGAGAAAGCACATTTAATCCTAATATCTTATTCTCTTGAGCCGGTATTTTGTCATGAATAAGAACTATTTCCTTTGATAGTTCAAGGTCAAAGGCATTCTTGAACTTTTCAGTAGTTATGCGACTTGCAAAGTCGTCGAAATTTTTGAAATCGCCCACAGGAATAAGAGTCTGTCGGATTTTCGTAGCGATATTAGGCATCTGATTGTGGTCAGCTTTCAGATTGATTTCAAAATCTTGAATCTTCGCTTCTTCGCTAACTTCAACTATCACACCGGTGCAATTTTCGATTCCTCCATTGACTTTTCGCTGACCGCTTATCAGTTCTCCGGTTTTTTCAATAGCTTCATTGATTTTACGCGCAAATTCGTTTATGCCGTTATGCATAGTCTGCATCTCCATAATCAGCCTTTCGACTAACCTTGACGCAAACGCAAGTGCTTCTCTATCGGTTTTGGCGATAAAGAGTGACTTTAATATTTCAGAGTGTTTCTGACAATGTTGCTCTTTGGAACCAAATACGTTGTCAGTAACTATTTTTAGAAAACCCCTATTATTCCAGTGGGATAAACTTTCGCTTTCCTCGATTTCTATCGCAGCGATTAATTCCTCGTTTCTGACTATTTCGCTCTGGATGGCGGCTTTCAGACCTATTTCCTGCCCTTCGGCATTTCTTCCGTAAAGGAAATTGTTCATCTCCAAGGCGATTTTCTGAAGCTCTACAGTTGAAATCTCGCCGTTGTACCAGCGTCGGAAAAGGTCCTTTTCTACTGTAGTTCTGATGTCGTATGCCATGTCACGTATGGCTTCGCCTTTTATCTTATAGAATTGCTCGACACCAAGTCCTCGGAAAGAAATCTGTCCGTTTTCACCAGTGAAAGACTCGTTAAGCATTCCTTTAAGAGCCTCTAACGGATGCTTTTGTTTGTTAGCTGTAGGAGCACAGTTGATAACTTCACTGTCCCAATAGTCGGCTATGGTTGGATAATCGGGGTCCGGGTCAAGTATTTTTTTGTCAAGTGTCAGATGAGCCATATCTATCTTCCATGACGACAATAGTTCATCATTGGTAAAATAGTCAGTTTTGAAATCCTTCCGGCGATCCTCAGCTTGATATCCTTTGTTTTCCTTCCAGTTATTGTATTTTATCTGATTAAGGATACTTTCACCTATAGTATAAGTGATGTGGTTGTGAATGCGGTTTTGAGGATACATAATCCTTTTCACACAGAAAGAGCTGATTTTCTTTGTGCGTACAGGCGATTTGCGGAGTGAATTTTCTGATTCATCCCATTCCAGTGCAAACGGATCTTTGTTTTCAAGATTGAATGCTTTTACGAGATCCTCAAATCGAGCTTCCCCTTCTTTTACCATGAATATACGGGAAAATACGAAATCGCTGACAATCTTTGGAAGTTCAGTGAATGAGTTTACAACCATGTCATTTGCGTTCTCGTTGCTGTAAACATAAACACCGGTTGCAACCCCTTTTACTCCGCTGTCAAAATAGCTGTGGGGTTGGTCGTCCTCTGATGTCACATCTTTAGGAACCCATCTGCCTGTCTGTAATGCATTGAGTTCATTCAATGCTGCATATCCATTTTGATAATATCTGCCTTGATCCATGTCATCCTTTGGAAGGTCTTTTTCCGGAATCATTGCATATACCAGTATTTTAGCTTCGGGGAATGTCTTTCGGGCTTGGATTATTGAGTCAATAATTGCTCCGGAACCGGTACCACCTGAAAGACCGGCAAAAATGTGTACTGTCAGTTTGTTTTTGGGAGAGATGCTGTGGTTGCGGCGATTAGCCGATTGCAGTTTTTTCACATAATTGTCGGCATTAGCCGCAAACAGTATACGTCCTGCACGGCGCTTTTGTCCGGCGGCTTCCCCTAAATTCCCTATAGCAAGACTGACATCCTCAGCGTTTGCGATAAGTTTATCCAATTTGGGGAAATCCTGAGGTCTATTCAGAATTTGGTTTATATTAACACCTTTGATGTTCAAAAATTCATTCTTAGTAAAAGAAGCGTCTTGTCCTAATACTTGAAATCCATCTTTGGGTGTGCCGTCGAGGGAAACCATCTCAGTAGATGAATCCACATAAACGATTGATACAGGGATTTCTGCTCTTTCTTCAGGGGTGCGGAATTCCTCGAACATTCTCATCTTAAAGGCTTTCAGGATCTTACCTCCGGTACCTCCAAGACCCACAAGTATGTGACTGGAATTTAAATTTGGCATAATTTTATAGTTTAAGTGTTTATTTTATTTTTAAGAAATTCATATTCATATATGTTATATTATCTCCCATATCTGCCCACTCTTCGACCGGTTCCTACGGCTCGGCGAGTTGAGCTTATGGTGCGAGATGCATGATTCGTTCTTGTGTTCTCTGCCGGTTTAAGGGTTTTGATAACTATTACTGTGGCTACGATAACGAATCCAAGTGACCACAGGATGCGACGGAATATGTACCAGTGCATGTAGGAGCGTAGTTCGTCGCATATAGCTCCGGGAAGCTGTTGGGCTGTATAGCCTGAAAATTCTCCACCTCCTATGTAGCTTGCCACAAGAGGACTGGAATTGACGAGTTGGTCGATTATGACCTGTGATTCTTCGGGTGTCACTATTTCGTCAGAGAATTCTGTTACATTGGTCACAATCTGAGTCAGGAAAGGTTCGTAGTCGTCGGTTGCGGAGATTATGGCGCATGCTCCGCATATAAGCACGCATTGAACTATCAGCAGCACTCCCAGTATTACTCCCACTATGTAAGTGGCAGGCGAGAACGCCGCATTTTTATACCAACCTTTTACGAAGAAAAAGTATAAAGCCAAACACAGAATGCCTATGAGAATGCCCCAGAATAGGCTCCCGATAGAATATTTTAAGATTTCCAGCAAAAAATGCATGAGATTGGGCTAAGATTTCAGGGTTAATATTACATTTTTTTGCAAATATAGGCAAAATACCCCCCCTAATATATAACGAATGTTAAATAGTGTATAATATAATTAATTAAGAAGACATGCAAAAAAAACCGCATCGAAATCGAGCGGCTTGTGATAAGTGTGGGATGAGGGAATTTTAATCCTCGATGTAGAATACGATGGTGCTTACTACGCGGATTTTTTTCAGGTAAGGGGTGTAGGGGTCGCGGTCATCGATAGAGAACTGACCTTGTGAGGCGGTTTTGATTTTGCCTATGCGGCTGTGGGAGTCGGCGGCAAACTTGTCGGCTGCTTCACGTGCGTTTTTAGTTGCTTCGGCTATCATTTCGGGCTTTACGTCGTTAAGGGCAGTGTACTCGTAGATTGTGCGGTATTCATAGCCGCCTTCGGTTATTGCCACTCCGTCCTTAAGAAGTTCGGTCTGGCGTTTGATAAGTTCATTTATCTTGTCCACATTGTCCGATGTCACCACCACAACGGAAGTTACGTTGTAGCGGTAAGGTATGTTCTGTGAAGAGTAACGGTCAGCTTGTAGGTCGGCTATCTGGGGAGCCTGCACGAGGATTTCGCTATCGGACACGCCGTTGTTTTTAAGGAATGTGGTTACGGCGTTGTTGGTGGCTGTGATTTTTGCATATATAGCCTGAAGGTCATTGCCTACTTCCTTGCACACGATAGGCCATGTAACTTTGTTGGCTTTAACCTCTTTCTCGGCAAGACCTCTTACGGTGACTACTCGGTCACGGTAGCTGAAATTGTCGAATCCACTCTTGATAAAGACTCCTAAAAAGAAGATTCCGGCTGCAATGAGAAACGCCGGCAGGATTTGTTTGATAAGTTTCATAATTAAAATAATTGAATGTGTATAATACTTAGACGCAATAGAAGAGCAATAAGTTTAATTTACCGTCACTTTATTCCGGAACGCGGTCAAGATGATACCTCTCACGGTAAGATATGCGATGAAAGCAAGCCATAGCCCGTGATTTCCCAGCGAAGGGAAGAGTATGAGATACACGGCAAAGAACACAATGGTGGCTGACAGCATAGAAATGAGCATGTGGCGAGTGGCAAGCGCTCCTATGAAGATACCGTCCCAGGTGAACGCCATGAATCCGGCGAACGGGATGGTGATGACCCACATGCGGTAGTCGGCGGCAAGAGCGGTAACTGAAGCGTCGTCACTAAGCAGCCCCATCAGGAAATCGCCTCCTACCATATATAATAATGTGAACAATGCCGCGATAAGGATGCTCCAATGGATTAGCCCGGTTATGCTTTTGCGGAGCATATCACTGTTGCCTTCGCCGAGGAAACGTCCCGTGAGGGCTTCGCCGGCAAACGCGAATCCGTCCATAAAATAGGAAAAGAGGGTGAAGAACTGCATAAGGAGAGCGTTCACCGCAAGGATGTCGGAGCTTTGGCGCGCTCCCGAGCGGGTAAACCATAGTGTCACCGCCACTAAACAGAGTGTGCGGAGGAATATGTTGATGTTGACGGTAAAGAATTTTTTTAGTTCATCGCCTTTGAACACATCCCTAAGGCTGCACGGCACCGGATTGTATTTGAACTTGATGATGGCGAGCCCGAGCAATGTCCCTCCCCACTGTGCCGAGAGGGTGCCTATAGCCACTCCTTCAATCCCGAACTTGAAAGCATAGACAAGCACGCAGCTTACGGCGATATTGACAATGTTGACGAATATCGAAATCACCATTATCGCGCTTGAATTCTGCATCCCGAGCAGCCATCCCGCTATTACGTAGTTGACGAGGACAGCCGGCGCGCCCCATATGAGGATGCGGAAGTAAGTCAAGGCGAGATTGCCGGTCATCGGTTCCGGATCCATGAAGAGCATTATGCCGCGGGCTATAGGTACTTGTAAGGCTATCATGGCTGCAGCTGACAGCAACGCCACTGTGAATCCCTGCATGAGTATAAGCCCCTGCGCGTCACGGTCGGCTGCGCCGTATGCCTGGGCGGTGGCTCCGCTTGAACCCATGCGCAGGAATGCGAAAAGCCAATAGAGCATATTAAACATGGAGCCACCGACAGCGATGGCTCCAATATATTCAGCTGCTCCCATGTGCCCCACTATCGCCACATCCACAAGCGCAAGAAGCGGAGTCGTGATGTTGCTCACTATGGAGGGTAGCGAAAGACGTAATATGCTATGGTGAATACCCACTTATTTCTTGGCTCTCATGCAGTCCCAAATGAGGTAGATAATCAGAAGCGCGTAAACGGCGCATCCGAGGATCTGGGTAGTCCCGTACGATAACGGATTCTCATACTCGAATCCCACGAAACGGGTCAAAGCCGCAAACACTCCGAACAGCGCGCCGCCGGCAATCAATCCCGACGAAACGAGTGTGCCTCGGTCGCGACGTGCGTTGTTAAGCTCCTCATCCTTGGAATGGGTGCTTACAAAGTAAGCTATGATGCCGCCCACAAGCAGCGGGGTGTTAAGCTGCAACGGAATAAACATTCCGAGGCAGAACGCGAGAGCGGGCACGCGGAGCCAGTTGAGCAACAGGGCAAGCACCGCGCCTGTCATGTAAAGCATCCAAGGGGTTTCGCCGCCCATCATGAGCGGTTCTATCACTTTTGCCATGGCATTAGCTTGCGGAGCCACGAGCGCATTGGGTCCGGCAAATCCGTAAACCTTGTTAAGCATTAGTATCACTCCGCCCACGGTGGCTGCCGACACAAGTGTTCCCAGGAATTTCCATGTCTCCTGCTTGCGCGGAGTGGAACCGAGCCAGTAGCCTATCTTAAGGTCGGTGACGAAGCCTCCCGCCATGGAAAGCGCAGTACACACCACGCCGCCGATAATCATGGAGGCAACAATGCCGGAGGTGCCACTGAGTCCTATTCCCACAAATATAGCCGATGCTATAATCAGGGTCATAAGCGTCATGCCTGATACAGGATTGGTTCCTACGATGGCTATGGCGTTGGCAGCCACGGTAGTGAACAGGAATGCAATGGCTGTAACCACAATCCACGCCACGAGCGCTTGCCAGAAGGTGTCGATGACTCCCAGCCAGAAGAACAGAAGCACAGCCACAAGAGCTATCACAATCATGTAGACGATGTACTTCATGGATATGTCGGTTTGCCAGCGCACTTCCTTAGCCGCGGCTTTTTTGCCTTTAAGTTCACGTCCGGCGAGTCCTACGGCTTGTGTTATTATGGACCATGACTTGATGATGCCTATGACACCTGCCATGGCTATACCTCCGATACCAATCAAGCGTGCATACTCGCTGAAAATGATTTCAGGCTGGAGCGATGCTATGTCGGGCGCACCGTAAGTGCCGATAAGAGGAATGATAACCCACCACACAAACAAGGAGCCGGCAGTGATGACGAATGCATACTTTATACCTATTATATATCCGAGTCCGAGGAGGGCGGCTCCGGTGTTGACGCTTAGCACAAGCTTGGTCTTTTCGGCTATTGCCGCGCCCCACTGCGAAGCGGTGGAGGTGACATTTTCAGCCCACCATCCGAATGTGGCGAGCAGATAGTCGTAGATACCGCCTATCAATGATGCCACGACAAGGGTCTTTGCCTGTGAGCCTTTCTTTTCGCCTTTGCCCTCGTTGCTCACAAGCACCTGAGTGGTGGCTGTAGCTTCCGGGAACGGATATTTGCCGTGCATGTCCTTGACGAAGTAACGGCGGAAAGGGATAAAGAACAGTATGCCGAGTATGCCTCCGAACAGTGAGCTTAAGAAAATCTCAAGGAAGTTGACTGTGATTTCGGGATACTTGGCTTGCAGAATGTAGAGAGCAGGGAGGGTGAATATGGCACCAGCCACAATCACGCCCGAACATGCGCCTATCGACTGAATGATTACATTCTGGCCCAGGGCATTCTTCTTGTTGAGCGCGCCGGAGAGGCCCACGGCTATGATGGCTATGGGAATAGCGGCTTCAAACACTTGACCTACACGGAGCCCGAGAAACGCCGCTGCCGCACTGAATATTACAGCAAGAAGTAACCCCATACCCACAGAGTAGGGAGTTACTTCAGCGTAATCATGGGCAGGATGCATGACGGGACGATATTCTTCGTCGGCGGCAAGTTCACGGAATGCATTTTCCGGTAATCCTGCGACCCCGTTGTCCTGAGCTATATCCTCCATTTCATTTGAAGGAGTGTTGTCGCTCTTTATGGCTTCCGTTTACCAGAATGTGGACGCACTNNATTCACGGCGGAACCGCCGGGGTGATTATTTTTACTCATAAGTCAGGGGCGATTATTGACGGCCTGAAATGGTAATCTCAACACCCTTGGCTATCTTGCCTATAAGACCTTGAAGCACTTTGCCGGGACCGAATTCGATGAATTCAGTAGCTCCGTCGGCTATCATGTTCTGTACAGTCTGAGTCCAGCGCACGGGAGCGGTGAGCTGTGCGATGAGGTTGGCTTTGATTTCAGCAGGGTCAGTGTGGGGAAGTGCGTCCACATTCTGGTAAACGGGGCAGTGGGGAGTGTGAACCGGAGTCTTTTCGATAGCTTCGGCAAGCTCGGCGCGTGCCGGTTCCATGCACGGGCTGTGGAATGCGCCGCCCACTTTAAGACGCATAGCGCGTTTTGCGCCTGCTGCAAGAGCTTTTTCACATGCTTTGTCGATGGCTTCCTCTTCGCCGGAGATGATAAGCTGTCCGGGACAGTTATAGTTAGCGCACACAACGGTTCCATCTATTCCGGCGCATATTTCCTCTACGGTAGCGTCAGGGAGGTTGATGATTGCAGCCATAGTGGAGGGTTTAAGCTCACATGCCTTCTGCATGGCTTGTGCCCGTGCGTGAACGAGCTTAAGTCCGTCTTCGAAAGTCAATGCACCAGCTACCACAAGTGCTGAGAATTCACCGAGAGAGTGACCGGCGGTCATGTCGGGCTTGATGTCGCCTTCGAGGGTCAAAGCTGAGATTACGGAGTGCAGGAACACTGCCGGCTGTGTCACTTTGGTTTGACGCAGGTCCTCATCGGTTCCGTTGAACATAAGATCGGTGATGCGGAATCCGAGTATTTCGTTGGCTTTTTCAAATAAGTCATGAGCTACTTGATTGTTTTCGTACAGGTCCTTGCCCATACCCACAAATTGAGCCCCTTGTCCGGGGAATACAAATGCTTTCATAATTACTTAATAATGATAATGAAATGTTAAATCAGGCTACAAAATTAATCAAAAAATCTCATATAGCATCAGCAATATAATTTAAATTAGTAACTTTACACCCGAGGACGGGCTGAAATGCTGTGTCTTGTCCCAATTTTAACCTTTTCAAATATAGTAGATATGGTATCTTTATTAGGTTTAATACCTCTTTTGTTCGGTAATCTCGGAGTGGCTGAAGTGCTCATCATAGCGTTTGTCATCTTGCTGCTATTCGGAGGCAAGAAGATTCCGGAGCTTATGCGCGGGCTTGGCAAGGGTGTGTCAAGTTTTAAGCAGGGGATGAACGATATACAAAATGAGATAACTAAACCGGCATCTACCGCCGAAAGCGAAAAGTCCGCACCCGGCGATGGGGTACAAAAATAATACTTCCGCTCTTTCTTCGGAGGGGTCGATGCCATTTTGGTCGCACGTGGATGAATTCCGGAAGGTTCTCATCCGCACTGCCGTGGTCGTGCTGCTTTTTATGGTGGCGCTGTTCATGGTCATGCCTGTGCTGTTCGATGATTTCATTTTGGCTCCGTGCCGTGGCGATTTTCCGCTTTACCGGTGGTTTGAGTCGTTGAGCGGCAGATTGCCCGGTTTTCCGGAGTTCACAGCCTCCGGATTTCACATTGACCTTATTAATATACAGCTTGCGTCGCAATTTTTCATGCACATCACGGCTTCGTTCTGGGGTGCGTTGCTTTTGGCGTGTCCGTTGGTCATGTATTTCATATGGGATTTTCTTCGTCCGGCATTGTATCCGCGCGAGGTGCCGCAGGTGCGCACCGCCTTTTTGCTTGGCGGGATGCTATTCTATCTTGGCGTTGCGGTGGGATACATGGTGGTTTTTCCGGTCACATTCCGGTTTCTTGCCGACTATCATGTGAGTGGTTATGTGCCTAATGTGATTTCGCTGGACTCCTACATGGATAATTTCTTTACCATAATCATGATGATGGGACTTGTTTTCGAGTTGCCGTTGTTGTCGTGGTTGTTAGGGCATCTTGGAGTGATTACAAGGGACTTGTTCCGGCATTACCGCCGTCATGCCATTGTGGTGCTTCTCATCCTCGCGGCATTTATTACCCCCACCGGGGATCCGTTTACACTGGCTATTGTGTTTCTGCCCATTTATCTGTTGTGGGAATTCAGTGCTCTTCTCGTTCCGGCTTCCAAATCGTGATTCGTAGTAACTGAAGTCGTCCTGACATCGGTTTCTTATGAAAAATAATTGCTAAATTTGCACCGATTTAAATCAGTTCAATGGTAAAAGTGAGAAATGCTATTTAATTCCATAGAATTTTTGCTGTTTTTGCCGGTGGTGTTTCTGCTGTACTGGTTCGTGTTCCGTTCATTAAAATGGCAGAACGCATTCGTTGTAGCAGCGAGTTTTGTGTTTTACGGATGGTGGAATTGGCGGTTCTTGATACTGATTGCCGTCACCATGGCATGCAGCTACTTCAGCGGACTGCTGATAGAGATGTGCCATTCCGATAAAAAGCGAGAACGATGGGTTTTATGGGGAAATGTGCTTATAAACTTGGGCATACTGTGCGTCTATAAGTACTACAACTTCTTTACTGAAAGTTTTGCGTCGCTCTTCGGACGTTTCGGATTGACCATGGACTGGGTCACTTTGGACGTGGTTTTGCCGGTGGGCATATCTTTTTACACGTTCCAGGCTTTAAGCTACACTATCGATGTGTACAAACGCAAAATCACTCCAACCCGTGACGTTGTGGCGTTTTTCGCCTTCATCAGCTTCTTTCCGCAGCTGGTTGCCGGACCTATAGAGCGCGCAACCAATCTGCTCCCTCAGTTTCTGAAATCGAGAAGCTTTAATTACGCTGATGCCGTCGACGGGATGAGGCAGATATTATGGGGGCTGTTCAAAAAGATGGTTGTTGCCGATAACTGCGCCACTGCCGTAAATACCATTTTCGACAATTATGAGTCCATGGGAGGTCTAAATCTGTTTATCGGAGCTTTTTTGTTCACATTTCAGATATACGGCGACTTTTCCGGTTACTCAGACATCGCCATAGGCACCTCGCGGCTGTTCGGAATCAGGTTGATGCGTAATTTTAATTTCCCTTATTTTTCACGTGACATAGCCGAGTTCTGGCGAAAATGGCACATTTCGTTGACCACTTGGTTCCGTGACTACATATACATTCCGTTGGGCGGAAGCCGATGCAAGAAAAGCAAGGTGATGCGCAATACCTTGATAATATTTCTTGTCAGCGGATTATGGCATGGGGCAAACTGGACTTTTGTGGCTTGGGGCGGTTATCATGCGCTGTTGTTTTCTCCGCTTATACTGTCGGGGCGTAACAGGA
The DNA here is from genome assembly GCA_001701065.1 of Bacteroidales bacterium GP4. Taxonomy (GTDB): domain Bacteria; phylum Bacteroidota; class Bacteroidia; order Bacteroidales; family Muribaculaceae; genus Muribaculum. Next base: position 158 of record DAAL01000003.1, on the reverse strand, counting down.
AGTACACCGATGTCGTTGCGCATGACCGGTTGCTGCCTTCATTGAAGGAATTCTTTATGATGGTCGCGACTTTTGTGCTTGTGGTATTGGGGTGGATTATATTCCGTGCCGAATCCATCACGGAAGCTTACGGCTACACTGCCCATATGTTCTCCAAT
>DAAL01000273.1:668-3563 GCA_001701065.1 Bacteroidales bacterium GP4 | reverse complement strand
TTGGCTATCATCACCATCGAGCCGCCGGCTGCCTGGAACTGGTCGACATAGCTGTCCATACGTCCGGCAGTAGTGGGACCGAACGAACCGGAAGGCATTCCTTCGGGTGTCTTGGCGGGTCCGGCATAATAGATGGGGTGATCCTTCAGGTAGTCAGGCATGGCTTCGCCGCGGTCAAGACGTTCTTTAATCTTGGCATGGGCTATGTCGCGCCCTACTATGATAGTGCCGTTCAACGAAAGACGGGTTGAAACGGGATATTTAGTCAGTTCAGCAAGGATTTCAGGCATCGGACGGTTCAGGTCAATCTTCACAACCTCGCCCTCGCCCTGCTTGCGCAATTCTGCAGGAATAAGTTCGCCCGGATTAGTGTCGAGTTTCTCAATCCAGAGTCCGTCCTTATTGATTTTAGCTTTCACATTACGGTCAGCCGAGCAGCTTACGCCGAGACCCACGGGGCATGAAGCGCCGTGACGGGGCAAACGGATGACGCGGATGTCGTGGGCAAAATATTTGCCTCCGAACTGTGCGCCGAGTCCTATGCGCTGAGCCTCGCGGAGCAATGTGGCTTCAAGCTCGGTGTCACGGAAAGCGCGACCGTATTCATTGCCGGTAGTGGGAAGATTGTCGTAGTATTTTACTGACGCTTTCTTCACAGTGGCAAGATTCATCTCGGCTGATGTTCCGCCTATCACAAATGCTATGTGGTAAGGAGGACAAGCGGCTGTGCCGAGCGACTTCATTTTCTCAACGAGGAACGGCACAAGCTTCTCAGGGTTCAGAAGAGCCTTGGTCTCCTGATAGAGATAGGTTTTGTTGGCTGAACCACCGCCTTTTGCCACGAAAAGGAACTTATATTCATCGCCGTTCACGGCATAAAGGTCTATCTGAGCCGGAAGATTGCAGCCGGTGTTCACTTCATCAAACATGTTCAACGGCGCATTCTGCGAGTAACGCAGATTGCACTGGGTGTAAGTGTCGTAAACGCCATGCGACAGATGCTCTTCGTCATTTCCGCCGGTGTACACATTCTGTCCTTTCTTTCCTATAACGATGGCTGTACCGGTGTCCTGGCAGAAAGGAAGCTGACCTTTAGCGGCGATTTCAGCGTTGCGCAGCATGGTCAATGCCACAAACTTGTCATTCTCGCTTGCTTCGGGGTCATGAAGAATTTTAGCCACCATGGCATTATGTTCGCGACGCAGCATGAAAGAGTTGTCATGAGTAGCTTGACGGGCAAGCACACGCAGTGCCTCAGGGTCGACTACGAGCATTTCATGACCGTTCCAGTTTTCTACTTTCACATAGTCCGATGTCAGATGATAGTATTCTGTTGTGTCAGGCGACATTGGGAATGGCTCCTGATAAACAAATGGTTTTGTTGCCATATATATTGAGATATTGGGTTATACTTTCCGCAAAATTAGTAATTATGACGATACAAAGCAAAAATATTTTCCTACATTTGTAGCCTGAAACTCTTATAGAATGATGAAAACGATACAACCAAGCAAGAATCTCGCTTTTTTCGTCCTGCTCGCAATTCTCATTGTGACGTTCATCCCCTTCCTGGGGGAAGCATGGTTCCATTCCAAAGGCGAACCGCGCGAAGCCATAGTGGCGGTGTCAATGCTCCAGCAGCACAACTGGATATTGCCGTTGAGCAACGGCGATGTGATGCCCTACAAGCCGCCGTGCCTTGCCTGGTTCATAGCCCTGTTTTCATCAGTCACGGGACATGTCACCGAGTTCACCTCACGGCTGCCGTCGGCGCTTGCCCTGATCGGTATGACTCTGTGGATTTTCCGGTTCTTCGCGCGTCGCACCCGGTGGGAGACCGCTTTTCTCGGAAGCGTGGTCACTTTCACTGCGTTTGAGGTGTACCGCGCCGGATTTGCCTGCCGTGTCGACATGCTCCTTACCTTCTTTATAGTAGGCGCGCTTCTGAGCCTGTACAATTATTGGGAACGCGACCTTAAAGGCATCCCGTGGCTTGCCGTGCTCATGATGAGCGGAGCCGCCCTCACCAAAGGACCGGTGGGGATAGTGCTCCCGTGCCTTGTGATGTGGATTTTCATGTTGACCGAAAAGGTCAGCCTACTCAAAGCCACTGTAAGGCTTGCCCTGTGCGCCGTCGCGGCACTGATTCTGCCTTCCCTGTGGTACATAGCAGCTTATCACCAAGGCGGCAAAGAGTTCCTTGACCTCGCCATGGAGGAGAATTTCGGACGCATGACCGGCACCATGAGCTACGACTCCCATGTGAATCCCTTCTGGTACAACTTCATCACAGTATTTGCCGGTTACACCCCTGTCATTCTCCTGTGCCTGATATCCCTCCCCTACCTCTTCGCTAAAAAACTGTGGTCATTCAGCGATGTGCGGTCATGGTGGCAGCAGTTCAAGAGCCTTGACGCGCCACGCAAGTTTGCCTTGCTTGCCATTGTGGTGATATTTGTGTTCTACTGCATCCCCAAAAGCAAAAGAAGCGTGTACCTCCTCCCCATCTATCCGTTCATAGGGTTCTTCCTTGCCGAATATATAGTGTTTGTGGCGAAACGTGCGCTCTCGGCAGTGAAAATCTACGCATGGATTCTCGGAATAGCCGCCATAGCCGTGTTCGGGACATTCATCGTGATCCGCTGCGGAGCATTCCCCATCTCCATATTCCACGGCAAGCACGCCAATGAGAACATACGCATGATCGCCTCGCTTGACAATGCGTTACCTTTCATAAAATGGGTCCTCGTAGAGATTCCGGTAATCTGCGCCGTGGCTTTCTTCTTCCTCCGCAAACGGTTGTCGCCTATAGGGCACGTGCTTGGAGCTTTCACGTTGACCGTGACCCTCTACTGGGCTTTCGCCGGAGTTTACCAACCGGCGGTGCTCAATGCC
>DAAL01000273.1:0-657 GCA_001701065.1 Bacteroidales bacterium GP4 | reverse complement strand
GTGCTTGCCGTGGAATATGGAGATGCTGCAGCCCGAAGGCGACATATATGCCCATGTGTCGACCGACATGCTCAAATTCTTCACCATCGACTTCTATACCGATGACCGCATAAAGCCCATCGAAACAGCTGATGCCGCCTCCGGATATTTCATAATAGGAGTGGAAGATGCCCGCAAATTCCTGCCCGAGAACGCCGACAAATACGATTTCTACCTCAAAAAACACTTCAACCGCCGCAGCTGCGACATCCGCCAGGATGTCCTCCTCCTCCGCTTCGTCAAAAAATAGCCCCACCCTTCCACCGATAATATATAAAAAACGTTAAAATACTTGACACAGTATCATTATTACTGTATATTTGCATTACAATTTTCAAGCACACTAAATTATTGCACTATGTCTAAAAGTATTTATTTCAACACACAATGGTGGGAAGCACTCAATTATCTGGAACAAGCCATCCGTGACAGAGTAGTAAGCGCAATCATAAGCTATCAGACCACAGGTAAAGTACCTGCATTCACCGGCGGCAGAGCAGCCTTCATGTTGCTCAAAATCGAAGTGGACAACCATTACCGCAGGCTCGAAAAAGCCCGTGAAAAACGCGCCATGAAAAAAGCCCAGAAACCGCAGACCGCACCTGCCCCTGCGCCGGC
>DAAL01000001.1 GCA_001701065.1 Bacteroidales bacterium GP4 | reverse complement strand
GATTTCGAGGGCATAATGCTCGTGGGAGCCATATCTCCGGCATGGAATTCCCATCCGAGGTTTTGATTGACGACATAACGGCTCTCGTCAGCATGTGCATAGGACAGCAATACTGACGTTACCGTTATAAGCGGCAACGCAATTTTTCTCATGGTCATGCAGGTGGAGTTATTCCCAGTTGTCGCTACGGAACGGAATCAGAGGAAGCCAGTCGCCTCCGTAGAGGGTACCTATTTGGAAGTCCTTGAAACAATATCTCACAGCTACCGGTTCCAGTACTTTTTCCGAAGATACTACGATTTCATTGGTCATCCAGTTAAGATAAGCCTTGTCAGCCGGATAGAATACCTTGTCCTTTCCTGCCACTTCAAATCCCTGAATGTCATAGTTGCGGCATATGCCGTTCTCTTTGGCTTCTATTGCCACCCACACTTCGTTGTCTTTGACTTTGTGGGAGATGTAACGCGGACTTGTGCACAGGAATTGTTTCTTTCCGTAAGTGCGGTTGAGCGCAAGGTTGGCGAGTCGCTTGCCCACACGCAGTTTATTAGCGGGATGGATGTTGAATCGTTCGTAAGGAGCGGCGAGGTCATTGGTGCAGATGATTCCGCTGTTGGGTATTATTTCGGTAGCTTTCCACTGGGCTTCGCGCAAGTAAGCGCCCTTGTTGTCCTGTTCGGGAGAATCATAGTCGTAAGGCGCTATCTCCACTGAGTAGAAGGGGATGTCGCCTCGTCCGAGTTCATTGCGCCATAGTTCCACCATGTTGGCGAGACGTTGCGCATAATTCTGATGTGCTCCCACATTTGAGCATCCTTGATACCATATAATACCATTGACGGTGTACTTCTTTACCGGGTTGAACATGGCATTGTACATCAACATGGGACGTACATAGTGGATAGTAGCATCAATTACGGCAGGGTCGAGCGACACATCGGGATATTGCTCAAGCAATTCTCTGTTGGTCCAGCTCTCAACTTTTGCTCCGCCGTAAGCGCAGCTTACTATTCCCACCGGCATGTCAAGAACCTGTGACAGCTGAGTAGCAAAGTACCATGCAGTGGCGCTGAAGTCCGAAGAAGTGTCGGGACCGGGAATCAGCCATTTTCCGTCGACAGTATCTACCGGCTCGTAGCTCTGACGTAAAGGCACATTGAAAAATCTTACTTTGTCAGCCCATTGGCGCGATGCTGCGACTTCGTCCCAGCCGCCGTCGACATTACAGCCGCCGAATCCTTTGAGCGGCATCTCCATGTTGCTTTGTCCGGAAGCGAGCCACACTTCTCCTATTAATATATTGTCGAGTTTCAACGGTGTTCCGTCGCTTAACGTGATGGACTGAGGGTCAAAAGTAGCTTCGGGAGTGTCGATGAATAGTTCCCAGTTGCCGGAATTGTCCACTTTGCAGGAATAATTCTTGCCTGACCATGACGGGGTAGCTGTAAGAGTGGATTTTGGTGTGGCTTTACCCCAAAGACGTGCTTGGGTGGATTGTTGGAGAACCATGTTGTCGCCGATAAGCGATGAAGGTTTTACGATGGCGTTGGCGCTGACTATCGCGCTTAAAAGTGCCACTGAGCTTAGAAGTAGATGTTTCATATAATTTGTGTTATAGATTGGCTAAGAATAATTTTAAACAGTTTCTAAGAAACCGCTTAAGTAAAAACTTGAATTTATTCAATATGTCACAAAGATACTAAATTTTTCCGGGATATGGCGTGTATATATAATTTATGTGAAAATATTCCGTTTAAATTAAGTGATTATCGGAGTTTCCGTATAGTCGGTAATGGAAGTTTTTTTGTGATTATGCATAGACTGTTGTGCCGGATTTTATTCCTATGTGTGTTATGCGCTCCATTCGCTGTGGGTGCGCAAGTGACTTTGCATGGTAAAGTGACCGATGGCGATAACCAACCCATAGAATTTGTCACAGTGAGAATAGCGGGCACAATGACGGGGACAACTACCGGGCTTAAAGGAGAATACAAACTCTCCGCCGCTGCAGCCGATACACTCCGGGTGGTGTTCTCGTGCATAGGATATAAGGAGGTCACGAAGGAGCTTATCGATGCTTCGGGCGATGTTGCGCTTAATGTGAGGATGTTCAGGAATGCAAAGGAACTTCAGGAAGTGGAAGTGGCGGAATATAAACGTCAAACAGGTTCTTTGCAGGCTATAGACACTAAATCTTACCGCAATTCTCCCGATGTGAGCGGCGGAAGCGTGGAATCGCTCATAACCACTATGGCTGGTGTGAATTCATCCAACGAGATGTCCTCGCGCTATTCGGTGAGAGGAGGTTCTTTTGATGAAAACAGTGTGTATATCAACGGCGTGGAGGTGTATCGGCCTTTATTAATTACCACCGGTCAGCAAGAGGGATTGAGTGTGATAAATCCTGACATGGTGGATCGTGTGGAGTTTTCTTCGGGTGGCTTTCCTGCCGCCTATGGCGATAAAATGTCGTCAGTCCTGGACATCACTTATCGTCAGCCCGAATCTTTTGAGGGCTCGGTGGGGTTGAGTCTTATGGGTGCTAATTTGGCGTTAGGGCAAAGTTCAAGCCGCTTTTCTCAACTGCACGGAATACGATACAAGCGCAATGCCTCGCTGCTGAGTTCGATGGAGACAAAGGGGGAATATGATCCTAATTTCTTTGACTATCAGACTAATATCAATTATCGTATATCCGACCGCTGGAAAGCATCATTTCTTGGCAATATCGCATTGAACAACTATAAGTTTACGCCGGTGAACCGTACAACCAATTTCGGCACCGTAAATGACGCTAAACAGTTCACCGTCTATTTCGACGGTGGAGAGAAGGACAAGTTTGAGACCTACTTCGGCGCGCTTGCACTGCAATATCTGCATTCGCGCACAAGTGACCTCACTTTTCTTGCGTCGGCTTATCAAACCAATGAACTGGTGAGCTACGACATAAGCGGTGAGTACTGGCTTGACCAAGCTGGAACATCCGGCGATAACGGGATAGGCGGTGAGCTTGGTGTGGGACGCTATCAGGAGTATGCGCGCAACCGCATTAAAGCAAGTGTGCTTTCAGTGGGACTCAGGGGAAACACAATCTTGGGACGGCATGCGCTGTCCTATGGGGTTTCGTTCAATCACGAGAAGGTTATGGAGCGTTCAAGGGAGTGGGAGATGCGTGATTCGGCGGGATTTTCGCTGCCGAATGTGGGTAACGGGCTTGACATAGTGTATTTCCAAACCTCGCATCAGGACATTTCATCTAACCGGGTTTCGGCATTCGTGCAGGATTCTTACCGCGTCAGCGCGTCATCGGGATACTATACTTTCAATGGCGGGGTGAGGTTGTCCTATTGGGATTTTAATAAGGAGTGGTTGGTGAGTCCTCGTGTGAATATCGGTTTTATTCCTGCGTCATCCGATCAATGGACTATGAGATTCGCTGCCGGACTGTACTATCAGGCTCCATTCTATAAGGAATACCGTCAACCAAGCCCGGACAAACACACAATAACGCTCAACCGTGACATCAAGTCACAGCGGAGTTTGCATTTCATAGCCGGTGCCGATTACACCTTCCGTGCCCTTAACCGCCCCTTTAAGCTGTCAGGCGAAGTGTACTATAAGGCTCTTTCCAATCTGATTCCTTACGAACTTGACAATCTTAAACTCGTGTATGCCGGGGTCAATGCGTCCAGTGGTTTTGTCGCCGGTGTCGATTTTAAATTCTTCGGGCAGTTTGTCCCCGGAAGCGACTCATGGATAAGTGTGTCATTGATGAAAACCCAAGAGACTCTGAACGGCGTGAAAGTTCCGCGACCTAACGACCAGCGGTACAGTTTCGCACTATATTTCACCGATTATTTTCCAAAATTCCCGAAATTGAAGTTTAATCTGAGAGGAATCTTCTCCGACGGACTTCCCATGACAGCGCCGCGTAGTACCCGTGACAAAGGGTATTTCAGAACACCGGCTTACAAACGTGTGGATGTGGGGTTGTCTTATGCGCTTTTGTCGCCGTTGAAGGAAGGGGAGAGCCGTAGCGGTAGCTTGCGTCATCTCAAAGCTGTGTGGCTCGGAGTGGACTGCTTCAATCTTTTCGACATCTCCAATGTGAGCAGTTATTACTGGGTTACTGATGTGAATAATATACAGTACGCCGTGCCAAATTACTTGACACGGCGACAGCTGAATGTACGTTTGACCATCGATTTTTAGCCACCTCGTTAAATCACGTAAGGATTGTTCTCCTTCTCGTAGCCTATAGTGGATTAGTGATTCTCAATAAAAAGTAGTATTTTTGTTCCCGTCAATTAATTCTAAAATTGAATGATATCGGAAAAAAACATATACAAGATATAAAACTTGTTGATTTCCCGGAGGAAATTGATGAGCAGAACGGTATTAAATTTTATGGAGAAACAAGTTGGGAAAATCAACTTGCCGTACTTAGTCATTATCTGCATAATAACGAGAGTGTTTGGGAAGGAAAAAGTAAGGAAGAAGTCATATATGCTATTCATGAGTTCTTGGAACAAAAGAAAGAAAATAATGATGTAGAAATAACCGACGAATATGCCTCTTTAGTTGCAGAAAATCCGGCTGAATATAATCTATTCTCTGAGTTTTTTAATGTGCCGTTCCCTAATCCTCATCCTGGAAATCATACGTTAGTGGATCTTTTTGCGGGAATTGGAGGAATTCGGTTGCCGTTTAATGAGATGGGGTATAAGTGTGTTTTTTCTTCAGAATGGGATAAATATGCACAAAAGACATATTTTGCCAATTTTGGAGAAATGCCGTTTGGTGATATAACAAAAGAAATTACTAAGAAATATATTCCCAAACATTTTGATCTGCTTCTTGCCGGATTCCCATGTCAGGCTTTTTCTATTATGGGAAAGATGAAAGGATTTGCAGATATTAGAGGTACAATGTTTTTTGAAGTGGCAACAATTCTTGAACGTCATCGCCCAGAAGCTCTATTATTAGAAAATGTAAAACAATTGACTACCCATGATCATGGTAAAACGTTTTCTACAATTTTAGGTATACTTAAAGAATTGGGTTATCATGTGAAATGGAAAGTTCTAAATGCTCCTGATTTTGGCTTGCCACAGAAACGAGAACGTGTAATTATAGTGGGGTTTAGAAATCAGGAACGGTGTAATGCATTTAACTTCGATTTTGAAAAGAAGGCTTATAGCTTGAAAAATATATTGGAGAAGGATGACCAAGTAGAATCTTCACTATTCGCTTCTGAATTGATTTTGCAAAAAAGACAGAAACAAACAGAGGGGAAAAATATTTTTTTCCCCTCAATATGGCATGAAAATAAAGCAGGAAATGTCTCCGTATTGGATTATGCTTGTGCTTTACGAACAGGAGCTTCTTATAATTACTTATTTAAGTTTCGCAAGTTCAACTTGCT
>DAAL01000201.1 GCA_001701065.1 Bacteroidales bacterium GP4 | reverse complement strand
TTAACTTTGCGATATGAAAGAGTTTTTTGCTATCATACGCCGATTTGTGCCGCCATATAAGAAATATTTGGCGCTCAACATCCTGTTCAATATACTTGCGGCGTTTCTCACGCTGTTTTCGTTTGCTTTCATCATTCCCATCCTGGAGATGCTGTTCGGCATCAAGGAAGCCACCTATGAGTTTATGCCTCTTGGGACCGCTTCGCTCAAGGATGTGGCGGTGAACAATTTCTATTATTATACCCAGCTGATGATTCGTGACTGGGGCGCGTCGGGCGCGCTTGCCGGGCTTGCCGCCATGCTTGTGGTGATGACCGGGCTGAAAACCGGGGTGACCTATCTGAGCGCTTACTTCATTGTGCCCATGCGGTCAGGAATCGTGCGCGACATCCGTAATTATATGTACGATAAAGTCGTGTCGCTGCCAGTGGGATTCTTCACCGAGGCGCGTAAAGGCGATGTGATGGCAAGGATGACAGGCGATGTGGCGGAGATCGAGAACTCTATCATGTCGTCGCTCGACATGTTTTTCAAGAATCCTATCATGATTATCGTGTGCCTTGTGATGATGATAGTCATCTCATGGCAGCTTACCGTGTTTGTGCTTATACTGCTGCCGGTGGCGGGGCTTATAATGGGGCGCGTGGGTAAACGCCTGAAACGCCAGTCGCTCGAAGGGCAGAACCAGTGGGGAGTGCTCATGGCTAACATCGAGGAGACTCTCGGAGGGCTACGTATAATAAAGGCGTTCAATGCCGAGAAGAAGGTGAAAGGACGTTTCCGCCGCGAGAACCAGCAGTTTTACCGCATCTCCAACCGTGTGGCGCGCCGTCAGGCTCTCGCTCACCCCATGAGCGAGTTTCTCGGCACATTCACCATAGCCATAGTGCTGTGGTTCGGAGGAACGCTCATCCTTAACGGCACCTCGTCCATAAACGCCGCGTCGTTCATATATTATATGGTGATATTCTACAGCATCATCAATCCGGCTAAGGAACTGAGCAAGGCTATCTATGCCATACAGAAGGGACTTGCTTCCATGGAGCGTGTGGACCGGATTCTGAATGCCACCAACCCCATCACCGACCCTGAATCGCCTAAGGATGTGGACACTTCACGGAATCATTATGCTATACAATATAAAGATGTGACATTCAGCTACGGCAATGCGCCGGTGGTGAAGAATGTCAATCTCAACATCCCTCCCGGTGCCACTGTGGCTATAGTGGGACAGTCAGGCTCGGGAAAGTCGACCCTTGTCGACCTCTTGCCGCGGTTCTATGACACTGATTCGGGCGGAGTGTATCTTGACGGCGTAAATATACGTGACTTCCGTGTGAAGGAGCTCCGGGGGCTTATGGGAAATGTCAACCAGGAAGCTATATTGTTCAATGACACTGTGTTCAACAACATAGCCTTCGGGGTGGAGAACGCCACCCGTGAGCAGGTGGAGGAAGCTGCGCGCATAGCCAATGCCCATGAATTCATCATGGCTACCGAGGATGGGTACGACACTGTGATAGGCGACCGCGGATGCCGTCTGTCGGGCGGTCAGCGTCAGCGGTTGTCAATAGCGCGTGCCATCCTCAAGAATCCTCCGGTGCTTATACTCGACGAAGCAACCTCGGCGCTCGACTCCGAAAGCGAAAAGCTCGTGCAGCAGGCTCTTGAACGACTCATGAAGGACCGCACAACTCTCGTGATAGCCCACAGGCTGTCGACTATCAAGAACGCTGACATGATATGCGTGATGCATGAAGGCGCGATAGTGGAGAAAGGCACCCATGACGAGCTGATAGCTCTCGACGGCTATTACAAGAGGTTGGTGGATATGCAGAAATTCTAAACCAAATAATAACCCTAATAACATCAAACATTATGTCAATACTTATTCCGGGAAAGAAAGTCGGATTGTGCAGTGACCACGCCGGCTATGAATTGAAAGGTATCGTTGAAGGCTATCTATTGTCGCAAGGCATTGAATGCGAGGACTTCGGCACTCATTCAGCCGACAGCTGCGACTACGCTGATTATGCTCATCCGTGTGCCCTGGCAGTGGAAGAAGGAAAGGTGTATCCCGCTATAGGAATATGCGGTTCCGGCAACGGCATCAGCATGACTCTGAACAAGCATCAGGGAATACGCGCCGCTTTGTGCTGGAATGTGGAGCTTGCCAAGCTTGCGCGTCAGCACAACAACGCCAATGTGCTCGTGCTCCCCGCCCGTTTCATCGAACCCACTCTTGCGCTTCAGATTGTGGACGCTTTCCTCAATTCCGACTTTGAAGGAGGCCGCCATCAGCGCCGAATCGAGAAGATGCCGGTAAAATAGGCTGCCGTTTCCGAAAAATTCTGAAAAGTAGGATTAAAATAAGCCCTAATAGACTTTAAATTAGTCTTTTTTTCTTAAAAAAGCGTAATATGGAAATTTTTCTGTATTTAATGCGTGTTTTTTTCAAAAAAAGTGATTAACTTTGTTGTCGGTTAAATAGGAGCCATTTAATTCAAGTAAATATTAAAGTATTTATTACCTATAATTCAAATTGTAACGAAATGAGCAATAAAATTGATTTATCTCAGTATGGTATTTCCGGTACCACTGAAATCATCCACAACCCCTCTTACGAGGAGCTTTTCAAAGAAGAAACTCTTCCCTCTCTGGAAGGGTTCGAAAAGGGCGTTGTTACTGAACTTGACGCTGTCAATGTGATGACAGGTGTGTACACCGGACGCTCTCCTAAGGACAAATTCATTGTTCTCGATGAAAACTCTAAGGACACTATTTGGTGGACTACCGAAGAATACAAAAACGATAACAAACCTGTTACCGAAAAGACTTGGGCAGCAGTTAAGGACATAGCTGTTAAAGAACTTTCTAATAAGAAACTTTTCGTAGTTGACGGTTTCTGTGGCGCTAACAAGGACACCCGCATGGCTGTGCGCTTCATCATGGAAGTTGCTTGGCAGGCTCACTTCGTTTCGTGACCAACATGTTCATCCGTCCTTCTAAAGAAGAACTTGAAAACTTCAAACCCGACTTCGTTGTTTACAACGCTTCAAAAGCTAAAGTTGAAAACTACAAAGAACTCGGTCTTAACTCTGAAACCGCTGTTGTGTTCAACATCACTTCACGCGAACAGGTTATCCTCAATACTTGGTACGGCGGTGAAATGAAGAAAGGTATGTTCTCTATGATGAACTACT
>DAAL01000255.1 GCA_001701065.1 Bacteroidales bacterium GP4 | reverse complement strand
CGAGACAGAAAGCATAGCTAAAATACAGAGTGGCGGTTTTGAAATGGATAAAGTCTACTTCGTTCTTCTTTATGTATTCTTCCAGTTCCGAGGCGCTATGGCTTTGGGCGAAAGAGTCGGGGTCCTCTCCGTCGGGCAATAGAAGCACTTTTATGTTGAGGCCTTCGGACAGTAGCATGTCGATGCCTCGGAGCGATGCTTTGATGCCTGCCGCGTCGCCGTCGTATATGACAGTCACATTCTCAGTGAACCGGTGTATGAGCCTTATCTGTCCTTCGGTGAGTGATGTGCCTGATGATGCCACTACGTTTTCCACCCCTGACTGGCTCATGGATATTACGTCCATGTAGCCTTCCACGAGTATGCATTTGTCAGCTTTTACGATAGCCGGTTTTGCCTGGTAAAGACCGTAAAGCTGGTTGCTCTTATGGTAGATGACCGATTCGGGGGAATTGACATATTTAGCCATGTCCTTTTTGAGGGTTCTGCCTCCGAACGCGACTGTCTTTCCCGAAATTGAGAAAACCGGGAATATTACTCGCCCCTTGAAACGGTCGTACACCTTTCCTTGGTCAGTTTTTATGCAAAGCCCTGATTCTATCAGGAATTTTTCCTGGTAGCCGGCTTTTGTCGCCGCGTCCAGCAATATATTCCTGCCTTCAAGAGCGTATCCAAGCCTGAACTTCTTGATGGAAGCTTCTGACAGTCCTCTTTCAAGAAAATAGGATAGCCCTATGTCCCTGCCGTCAGGAGTGTTGTAGAGATTTTCCTCAAAGTGTTTCAATGCGAAATCATTCACCGCAAATAAGCTTTCGCGTTCCGACTCGCGTTCTTTCTCCTCCGAGGACATCTCGTACTCCTTAATCTCTATGTTGTATTTTTTAGCAAGAAATTTCAGCGCTTCATAGTAGTTCATCTGTTCGATTTCCATAATGAAGTTCACGGGACTGCCGCCTTTGCCGCAGCTGAAGCACTTGCATATGTTCTTGGATTTCGATACTGAGAATGAAGGAGTGCGCTCGTTGTGGAACGGGCATAACCCTATATATCCATTGCCTCGGCGGCGCAGGCTCACAAAGTCGCTCACCACTTCCACTATATCGGCAGTGTCAAGGATACGCTGAACTGTTTCTCGGTCTATTTTTTTCATGAGATGAATATCGGAGTACAAAAATAGCAAAAAAAAATAAGACAGCCTCTCGGCTCCCTTATTTTTCGCTTGTTGCTTGTTGAATATCTATTCTGTCTTTTATTGGAAAGTTACGTATGAAAAAGTATTCTGTTATTACCTATCATTATTTTTGTGTCCATGATACTATCTTCGCAGTTAGCTAAGAAGATTGTATTTTGTAGATTTCGATTCTCTGTCGTTCATCTACATTGCAAAGGTAGCAATAATTCTTTAATAAAATGCAACCTTGTCAATATGTTCTACAACATAAATTGTAAGTTTTCAACTGTTTTGAGCTAAAAAATGATAAAGTTTAAAAAGGCGACGGATGGATGCGGTAATAATTTATAATAGGGATGGATATGTTTAAAATGTGAAATAAGTAAAAATATGTTAAATGTATCATGTGCGGCAAAAATATGCCACCGACTGCGGGTGAAATCCGCTGTCGGTGGCTATAGTCAGTGACATTTTGTTATTTAATACAGTATATAAGATGTAAGCGGCTGTGCGTTTCCGGTTATTTTACCGTCTTTTACCACAAATTCCGATCCATGCACTTTGTCGGTATATTTCCCGTCCTTCAGGGTTGTGGGAAGTGTTATGTCCTGTGCGTCACGGCTTATGTTGATGATAGCCGCTCCTTTGTCGCCGCGTGACACTTCTATCACTTTACCGTTTTCCGAAGCTGCTACTTCTTCGGGCTGACCTTTCATGGCATGACGGAATTTATTGACCGCAATTACTTCGGGATTGAAAAATTCGTCATTGCCGCGCGGTCCCACACGGTTATTGCCCCAGTAGTTGGTGCGGGTACTTCCTGCGGGACGACTGAAGAATAGGGGAGTGCCGAACTGACGGGCTGCGAGGAACACGTATCCTTCACGTATCTGGGCATCTTCGATATCAGCCGATTCGTGAGCGTTGGCGTAGGTGTCGTGTGATTCCACCCATGTCACGAGTTTTGACGGTTCAGCTGCATGATGCCAGTCGGTAAGGTCCTCGGCGAAATAATTGCCGTCCTTAAGCACGTTTCTGAGTGCATGTCCGTAAGAGCTTGCGGTAAGGTCCATGTACTCCGAGTACTCTTTTTCTTTCACATTCTTGTCCTGAAGAACTTCGCCGTACACGAAAAGGCTGTCCATGGGCAACGCAAGTTTAAGCCCTTTCACATCCTCTCGTCCCAGAGCCACGTCCCAGAAGTTGTTGCGTTCGGCAAGTGAATCGAGCGGGTCGGACGGAAGCCCTATGTGTTTGGCTGTGTCATAGCGAAAGCCGCGTGCGCCGTTGGCGATAAGGTCATTGACGTATTGCATGTAATAGTACTGGAAATCGGGATTCTCGGTGTTGACATCGGGAAGTCCTCCCATCATTCCTGTAGTGCATTCGTATCGGTCGTTATAATCTCTTATATCGTTGAATCCGTTGGCGTGGAACAGTTTGTCATGTCCGCCCACTGCGCTGTCCAGTGCGGCTGTCACGGCTGTGTGGTCAACGGCTGTGTGGTTGGGAAGTACGTCTACAATCACTTTTACGCCATATTTGTTGGCGCTGTCACACATTGCCTTGAACTGGTCACGGTTGCC
>DAAL01000038.1:282-24631 GCA_001701065.1 Bacteroidales bacterium GP4 | reverse complement strand
TCATATGTATTTTTAGTTATTAAATTGTAGTTCGTAAAGGTCGCAGATGGACTTATCCTTTACCGGCGACTTAAAGATGAGGAACAGGGGATGCTTGCCTTTCAGCCCTTTTATTCCGGAGGTCTTTATGGTCATATCGGTAGCTGATGCGGCTGCGTCTTTGGATAGGTTCAGGCTTCCGATTTTTATTCCGCCTTTGCTTTCCCATGGACTGTCGATCATTACATCGATTGTGCCGTCGATTCCGAGCGGTTTAAGGTTGAGAATAAGGTCGGCATTCTTGTCCATGCGGTCAAAATTGAAATATTTGTACCCTATGATTGAGCCGTCAGTGTTGTTTATGACTGCGTTTCGGTTGTATTGAGGCGCATAAGGGTCATTGAACCGGCGGAAGTCGGCATAGAACGGCTGCACATAGGAGCCGGTGAAGTGTACATTGGGGTAGTTGTGGCTTGCCGGGCGTGGACCGGTGTAATAGCACATGATACCTGCGGAATAACGCTTGAACGGATCCAGTCCTTCTGTGTCGAATCCTTCGGAAGTGTACTCGGCTTCGGATATTTCCACTTTACCGCCGGGACCTTCTTCCACTTTTACTTCTATGGGCGCTACCATTGCCTGACGAGCGTATTCATCGGTTCCGCTCTGACGGTGATAGAAAACGTACCATTTGCCGTCTATTTCGACAATGCTTCCGTGGGTGTTGCCGAACGGGGTGGCTGTGGGGATTACATTGCCTTGTTCATCCACTCCACGGGCTCTTCCGTCGATGATTGTGCCTCCGTAAGTGAACGGTCCCAACGGATTGTCGCTGTAGGCATAGGCAAGGGTGTAGTTTGTTTCCGGAAGCCCGAATTCTCCGTCGCGGGTCCATCGGCTGTAGACAAACACGTATTTGTCCTTGATTTTACGGATGGATGACGCTTCAAAGAAGCGGAATGTCTCGTCCTGGTCACGTCCGGGAATCATATCTTCGACAATATCGGTGCCGTCTTTGACTGTAGCCATGGTATTCGGGTCAAGTTCCGCGCCATAGGAGCGTTCAAAGCCCCAGTAGCCGTACACTTTTCCGTCATCGTCCACAAACACCGCCGGGTCGAATCTTAGCACTCCGTCGGTCACCACGGGTGATTCCTTGCTCCAGTTGGACACTTCAAAAGGTCCGTCGGGACGTGATGACTTGGCTATCATGCCGTTTCTGCCGCCATTCTGGTTATTGGGATAGAAGTAATATACTTTAGAGCCGTCCTTAGCGGTCACTTCGGTTATGTCAGGCGCAAAGAGCACATCGCCTTCGCCGTAAGGGTTGAGCGTATTGCCGTTGGCATCCAGTTTCGATTCGAATATTATGCCGTCATAACGCCAGTTGTGCAGGTCGTCCACAGGCGCTGACCACACCACTTGCTCCAGTCCGCAGTATTCGCTCTTTCTGGAGTCATGGGATCCGTAGATGTACACACGGAATTTACCCGGGTTGTCCGGGTCCTCAAACACGTAAGGTTCGCCGTCAGGAATGTATTCCCATAAGGGCAAAAACGGATTTACAGCGTTGCTTTCATTGAAAGGCGAGAACAATGCCAATCCCGTCACTGCGCAAGCCATAGCCTTAAAAAAGCGTTTATTGTTAGTAGTCATATGATAAAATATTGGTTAGTAACCACAAATATACTTAAAAATCGGTTATTATGAAAGGGCAATATGCATAGGCTTGTATTATATACTTGTGTTCTGGTAATGTCCGTTATGTTTTGCCTGATATTCCGACGGGAGCATTCCGAATTCCGCCTTGAAGTACTTGCGGAATAAGTTGAGGTTATTGAATCCCGTCTGGTAAGTCACTTCGGCTATGCTCAACTGGCTTTCCCTTAATAACTGGGCGGCGCGTTTCAACCGCAGTATTCTGATGAATTCTATCGGAGTCTTTCCGGTAATGGAGAGCATCTTCTTGTAAAGATGCACACGGCTCATGCCTAATTCGCTGCTTAATTCTTCGACTGACAGGTCGCTTCGGTTGAGATTTTCCTCCACGTAACGGATTGCCTTGGTTATAAGCTTTTCATCGAGCGACGTGATGTCTATCTTGCTGGGCGAAACTTCCATAACCCGGCTGTGGGTGTCGAGCCGGTGCTGCAATAAGTTCTTTATGCGCAGGGTGAGGATGTTCAGGTTGAACGGCTTTGTGATATAGTCGTTGGCTCCCACTTCGAGTCCTTTCTGTTCATGCTCTTTAGCTGCCCTTGCGGTGAGCAGTATCACAAGGATGTGGGATGTGCGTATGTCGTTTTTGACAAGACTGCACAATTCATTGCCGTTCATTTTCGGCATCATCACGTCACTGACTATAATGTCGGGCTGGAGTTCAGGCACCATGTTCCACGCTTCTTCTCCGTCGGCTGCTTCATGGATTGTATAGTCCGATTTCAGGCAGTCCCTCATGAAAGTGCGGAAATCGTCGTTGTCGTCCACGAGAAGGATGGATGGACGCTTTGCTGAATTTTTGTCAGGTTCATTGTCTATGGCGGTTGCCGAGAGGGTGGCATCGGTTGTCGTCGGCACAGTGTCGGGTGCCGCTTCTTTATCAGCGGCGACACGCTCTACCGGTATTTTTATTACAAATACCGAGCCTTTGCCTATGTTGTCATAGACGGTTATTGTGCCTTTGTGGAGAGTTACAAATTCTTTTACGAGATTTAGTCCCACGCCGCTTCCGCGTGCTATCCTGCTGTCGGTCCTCGGCACTTGGTAGAATCGTTCGAATATCAGTTCTTTGTGTTCGTCGCTTATTCCGCAACCGTTGTCGGCGACTTTTATTTCGAGCATTTCCGGCTGTCCGTCCTGCTCGGGGAGAATGTCAAGCGACACATCCACTCTGCCTCCCTCGGGAGTGAACTTGAAAGCATTGGACAGCAGATTCATTATAATCTTGTTGATTTTGTCCTCGTCGTACATCATGTAAAGCTTCTTCACGGGCGAGAAGAAGGTGAGATTGATGTTGCGTTGTTCGGAGTAGGCGGCGAAATTGTCGCATAAAGTGCGTATTGTGTCCACGATGTCGCCTTGGTTGGGGACAATAGTGTGTCCTGTCATGTCGCTTTTACGGAAATCAAGGAGCTGGTTCACCATGTCGAGAAGCCGAAGCGCATTTTTGTGGGCTATCACAAGCTTGTCCTTCAGTTCGGGATTGTCGATGTGTTCGGTCACATATTCGAGAGGAGTGAGTATAAGGGTAAGGGGAGTGCGCAGGTCATGGCTTATATTGGTGAAGAAGCGGAGTTTCATGTTGTCAATCTCATGCTTTTGTTTCGCCTCCTGTTGAATCTGCATTAAAGTGTATTTCTGCGCTTCGTTATGGCGCATGTAGGCTCTTATAAGGAGGAGTATTCCTATTATAAGCAATACATATATTATATAGGCAATCCAGGATTTATAGAACGGCGGCGCTATGGTAATTTTCAGTTGCGCAGTGTTTCCTTCCGTTACGCCATCCTCGTTTATGGCTTTTACTTTAAGAGTATAAGAGCCGGGCGCGAGATTGGTATAGGAAAGTTTATTGTCAGTGGTGAATGTCCATTCGGGATCAAACCCCTCCAGCTTGTACATATATCCGTTTTTTCCCGGGGAAGTGTAGTCCATAGCCGAGAACATCACCGAAAATACATTTTGGCTGTAGTTCAGTTTAATTTCATCGGCATGGTTAAGCGCGGATGTAAGGATGCGGTTGCCCTGATAGAGCGAATCTATCTTAACTGTCTTGTTGAACAGGGTGAGATTGGAGAATATTACATCGGGAGTCTTGGGGTTGTAAGTGATGTTAGTGGGGTCAATGAAGCTTACTCCTTTGGTTCCGCCTATTGCTATCCTGCCGTCCGAGGTCTTTCCTATGGCTCTCGGGTTGAACTGCTGATTCTCGCTTACGCTTAAGTCATTGTAACGTTGGATGTCGAAATTGTAGCTCGCCTCTCTACCGCTGACAATTATATGGTATATTCCGGTGGAAGTGGTAGCCCACATGTTTTTATCGTTGTCCTCGACTGTTCCGTGGATTATCGAGTTGCGCAGCGTACCGGGGAGAATGGTCAGATTGTCGTTCTTGCGGTCATACACATTGATGCCCTCACGCGTTGAAATCCATAAAAGTCCGCGGCTGTCCTCCGTGATGTGGCTGAGATTGGCATCAGTTAATGCTACTTCATATTTACGGTTGCCGAGCAACTTTTCAAAAATTCCGGTTGCGGGATAATATATCAGCATTCCATAGGTGGTAGCCATGTACAGATTTCCGTCCTTCGACACGCATATTGAAGTAATCTCCTGATTGTTGAATGTGCCGTTTGCGTCGTTATATTGGCGGCATTTACCCGACACGGGGTCAATTCCCCACAATCCTGCACCCCAAGTGCCTATCCATAGGTATCCCGACTTGTCACGAGCGAGAGACCATATAGTGCGGTTGGCTTTAGAGTTTTTGTTGCCGGTGTCAAGAGTGTGGGACGTGAAGGTGTTGTTGTCATAGGATATTAGTCCGCTTTGGTAGGTCCCAAGCCATAATTTGCCGTCAGAGGTGTATTCCATTCCGAGGATTACATCGTCAGGGAAAGATATGTGGGGTGTCGGTATGGAGATAAGGTTTTTTTGTTGAAGCGTGCTGTTCATCTTTATAATACCGGAGGGAACTCCCAAATAGATGTTCTTGTCCTTGTCCTCGATGAAATATGTCACATCGGGGGTGAATGTCTTAATGTTATGAAATTCGGTGAAGTGATCGGTGTAGAATTTGAATAGGTTTTCATTGTAGTAGGATATTCCGAGTCTGAAAGTTCCCGCCCATATGGTACCGTCGCTGTCGGCATACAAGTGGTTTACGCTGTTATGTATAAGGCTGCTTTCGTCAACCTCGGCATGAACTATGTGCTTTATTGTTTTGTGTTTTTTGTCTATTATATTTATGCCTCCGTGGTCGATGCCTATCCATATGCGTCCATAACGGTCGTTGATGATGGAGTACACATGGTTGCCGGAAAGTGGGTAGTTTGAATCTTTATCGCTATTGTTGAATTCCCAGTGCTTTTCGTGGGAATAGTAAGTCCACACTCCTTTTTTGTTCCATATCCAGTAATCGCCGTCTTTGTCGGCAAAGATTCTGTATTCGCTGTCAGCCAAGTCGGCATTTGATGAAAGGTACGAGTTTTCATAGTCGATGTTGTGTTCCACCCGGTCCACGTGGTCGAAGAAACCATTGGAATACATGCGCAGTATACCGTCCCTGTCTTCGGAAAAGTAAGTGACTTTGAACTCAGCGTTGTTAGCCTTTGCGCTGTTTTGTGGAACCAATGTCAACTTTTTTGTGGAAAAATCATAGTGAAACGTGCCATTTGTGTCGCTATGCATCCACAAATTCTTATAACGGTCAATGTACACCAGTGATATTTTCTCAGTGACCCCAAATTTCTCAAGTAAGTCTTTAGAGTCAATAAATATTTCCTTGTAGGGGTCGAAACATTCATAATTACCCGTCCAGTGCTTGACCCATAAATAGCCGTTGGCATCCTCTTGGAGACTTTCCACATAAGAGCTGTTCATCCCGTTGGGCAGCTCGGGATTCCTTGAGAAAACTTTGATTGTATATCCATCGTAACGGTTAAGTCCATTAGAGGTGGCGAACCACATGAATCCCTGTGAGTCACGGGTAATGTGGGTGATCTGATTATCGCTTAATCCGTCCGACATTGTTATATGCCGGAATTTGATGTTTTCATTGGCACATACAGTCAGAGTCGCAAAAAATAGGAGTAATGATATGTAATGTTTCATTAGGGATTGGCTTTTCAATTACAAATATAATTATTTTTTATTTTAAACAGGAATAGCGGCAATTTCATACTTGA
The DNA here is from genome assembly GCA_001701065.1 of Bacteroidales bacterium GP4. Taxonomy (GTDB): domain Bacteria; phylum Bacteroidota; class Bacteroidia; order Bacteroidales; family Muribaculaceae; genus Muribaculum. The sequence continues at coordinate 18,746 of DAAL01000038.1, read as the reverse complement.
TGCTTGTGTGTAATGCAATGTGCTTAATTATAAAACTTTACAAAACCGCTGAAACGTGATGTTAACAAAGGTTTAGCTAATTAATAACATTAGTTTATCACGGAATTAACTTAATAGATACAAATGTATTATATCCCTTTCCGTTTTATTGGCGAGTCTCGGCTAACTTTGCAAATACGATATTATTTCATAAATTTGCGATATATTAACCCAAATTCTAATATAGTAATGAACCGATTTGCAACCTCATTTTTAGCAATGTTTCTGATGGCAGGCAGTGTGTCGTTAGAAGCCGAGACCTTCAGTAATCCCATTTTAACAGGGATGAATCCTGACCCGAGTATCTGCAGGGTGGGTGATGATTTTTATCTTGTGACATCCACCTTCGAATATTATCCAGGGCTGCCTATCTACCACAGCAAGGATCTTGTGAACTGGCACATAATAGGGCATGCGCTTTCCACTCATCAGAGCAATCCGTTGAAAGGAGCCGGAACTTCGGGCGGTCAATATGCTCCTACATTGCGCTACCATGACGGAACATTTTACATAATCGGGACAAATTACGGCGGCGAAGGTTCCCGCGGCATCTCCATTGTGACAGCAAAAGACCCTGCCGGTCCGTGGTCGGACCCTGTGTGGCTGGATCAATGGTGGGTTGACCCCTCGCTTGATTTTTATGACGGGAAAACTTACTATCTAAGCCCTGACAATGCCGGAAGCTTTTTGCTCGGTACAATCGACGTGACTACCGGAAAAGAGATTGAACCTCGTCGGAAAGTGGCATCAGGTCTTGGCGGCTCGTCGCCCGAAGGACCGCATTTCTATAAAATCGGAGAATACTATTATATAATGTCGGCAGAAGGCGGAACCGGTTATGAACACCGGGAAGTCATACAGCGGAGTAAAAATCCTTACGGTCCTTATGAACCGAGTCCGATAAATCCGGTGCTGTCCAACATGAACGTTCCGGAGCATCCTTTCCAGGCGATAGGACACGCCGATTTGGTTCAACTGCCCGACAGCAGCTGGTGGGCGGTGTGTTTAGGTATCCGTCCAAGTAAAGATAAGTTCCAGCACATGGGACGCGAGACATTCCTTGCTCCCGTGACATGGACCGACGGATGGCCCAAGGTAGGCACCGACGGTGTTGTGGCTGAACAGTACGAGCGTCCTCCGTTGCCTTGGCATCCGTGGGAAAAAGACCCGGAGCGGGATGATTTTAATAAGGACAAATTGAATCTATATTGGAATTTCCTCCGTAATCCTTACGACAAAGACTGGTCTTTGACTGCACGTAAAGGTTATCTGAGGTTGAACGGTTCCGCGCTTTCGTTGAAACAGAATGATTCGCCTGCGTTTGTGGGACGTAGACAGACAGCTTTAAACCTTGAAGCTTCAGCCAAGATGGACTTTTCGCCTGTATCGGATAACGAAGAAGCGGGATTGATTATACGAGGCAATGACAAGAACCACTATGACTTCCTTGTTACCAAGCGTGACGGACACAAAGTGGCTATGCTGCGTCAATACCTTAATGACGAAGAGGCAAGCACCGATTATCTTGAGCTTCCTGAGGGGGAAGTTGTCCTCAGTATCGTCGCCGGTCCTGATGAATATGAATTTTGGGTTAAGGACAAAGACGGCAAATCGCCCCGCTTGGTGGGTAAAGCCGCCACACGTAATCTTGCCAATGAAGTGATTTACGGCTTCACCGGAGTGTATATAGGCATGTATGCGTCGGGTAATGGCAAGGCTAACACCAATCCGGCTGATTTTGACTGGTTTGACTTTATAGAGAAGCCCTGATAATCGTCCGCTATGGTGAAAAGAGGATTATTGCTTGTTCTGTCGCTGATATCCTTTATTGTCCCTCTCAAAGCTGACTCGACGGCTCATGACTGGGAAAATGAGAATGTGGTGGGCATAAACAAGTTGCCTTACCATTCCACCTTAATGCTGCCGTCATTGAGGGAAAGTGATTCGCGATGGATGTCGCTTGACGGAGTATGGCGGTTCAGGTGGTCGCCTGAACCACAGAAACGTCCTGTGGGTTTTTACTCGGAAGATTACGATGTGTCAGGCTGGGACACAATCACTGTGCCCGGGCACTGGCAGCTGCAAGGCTATGGAAAGCCTATTTATTCTAATCAGCCTTATCCTTTTGCCGTGAATCCTCCTTATGTGACCGGTGAACCGCCTGCCCACTACTACAGTTACGAGAATAGGAATCCTGTGGGTTCTTATTCCCGGGACTTCGAGCTTAAAAAGGTGGATGGCGCATCACGGTTCATACTCCATTTCGATGGAGTGGAATCGGCTATGTATGTGTGGATAAACGGACATAAGGTGGGGTATAGCCAAAATTCGGCAAGCCCTGCTGAGTTCGACATTACCGACTATGTGAGGGAAGGTAATAATAGAATAAGCGTGGAAGTCTACCGCTGGTGTGACGGAAGTTATCTGGAGGACCAGGACATGTGGCGTTTAAGCGGTATATTCCGTAGTGTGGGAATATGGACGCGACCTGATGTGCACATCAGCGATTATTTCATCGTGCCTTCGCTTAACAATGCCATGGATTCCGGTGAAATCAAGCTGGATATTGACATTTCTAATGCGTCAAAGACCGCTGCCGATAAGCTTTCGCTGGAAATGAATGTAAGCGGTTACGGTAAATCCGGCAAAAGGATAGATAAAACGGTGAAAGTTCCATTGCTTTCTATGAAACCGCATTCGGCATTGAAAAGCGAACTGTCATGTCAGGTGGCGGAGCCGGCATTGTGGAGCGCCGAAACACCTTCATTATATAATGTGGTCATCTATCTTAAAAAAGGGGGCTCATGCATTGACTCCGTGCGGTACCACACCGGGTTCCGTAAAATTGAAGTTGACGGAGAGGTGTTCAAAATCAACGGAAAACCGATAAAGCTCAAAGGAATCAATCGTCATGAGTTTTTGCCGAGGAGCGGACGAACAGTGGATGAAGCGTCCATGCACACTGACCTTCGGATGATGAAACAGGCAAATATCAACATGATACGCACAAGCCACTATCCAAATGCACCGATATTTTATGAATTGTGCGACCGATACGGCTTTTATGTCATGAACGATGCCAATAATGAGAGCCACGGTCTTGGTCTCGGCAACAAAGTGCTCGGTGATACCCCGTCGTGGAAGGCTGCGCATGTGGACCGTGCCGTGTCGTCAGTCCACCGCGATAAAAATCATCCATGCGTGATTATGTGGTCAATGGGAAATGAAGCCGGCAGCGGCAGCAATATGTGCGCCATGCGTGAAGCCGCGTTAAGCATCGACTCGACCCGCATTATATATAGCGACACTGACCGCAGTATTTCCGATATATACGATGAGGGGTATCTCTCGCCCGAGGATTATCGCCAGTTGGCTCAACGTGTATCTGACCGTCCTGTATTTATGCGTGAATATGCTTACGCCATGGGCAACTCCACCGGCAATTTGCGGGAATATTGGGATGTGATTTACAGCGATTCGAGTATTGTTGGTGGCGCGATATGGGAATGGTCGGACAAAAGTCTTATAAAAGGTAAGACCGGCAACACCATTGACCATAGGGGACTGCCGGCGTTGTCGTCGCCCGGAAAAGATGAGTTCTGGGCTATAGGCGGTGACTTCGGTGATTTTCCTAATGATGCCAATTTTGGTGTTGACGGGATTGTTTGTGCTGACCGAATTCCTCATCCGGGTTATTATGAGGTAAAGAAAGTGTATCAGAACCTTGTATTTTCCATTGAGGATTCCTCGACCATGCGGATTTCAGTGCTGAACCGGTACGATTTTCTGTCGGCTGATTCTTTCGATTACTTGTATGAGTGGAGTTTTGACGGTGACCTTCGGAGCCGTGGCTCTTTGAACTATGACTCGGGAGGTTTCACCGTCCCTGCGATGCCTGACGGCGCAGGCGAAAAGTGCCTTGTGGTGCAAGCGGTTTTACGTGAACCTACAATGTGGGCTGATAAAGGCTTCACAGTGGCAAGTGAGCAATTCGTTTTCGGTCATTACATGGATTCGGTTCCGGAAAAGCGTGTCAATTCCAGGATAAAAGTGAAAAATGATTCCACAATGATTGAAATGATGCTCGGCGGGTCGTTGTTGTGTTTCGATAAACTCAACGGAGCTTTGACCCGATGGACTGTCGACGGACATGACATGCTTAAAATGCCGATGGAACCTTACTTCTGGAAGCCGGCTAATGATGTGCAGATGCACAATGGCTACAATGACCGCCTCGGCGCGTGGAAAGATGCCTCAAAGTTAAGGAAAGTGCTGAATTGTTCAGTGGACACTGACAACGGCGCGGCTACTTTGGTGTTTTGCCTTGATTTGCCCTCGGTAGGAGCAAAAATGTCATTGACTTACTGTGTCAACGACAATGGTAACATAAAAGTGAACGCATCCTACATTCCTTATGCCGATTCCATTCCTTTGATGCCTAAATTCGGATTCCGGTTAGGGATGCCTGTGGAGGATGATGTTGTGTCGTGGTACGGAAGAGGCGAATGGGAAAATTATCCTGACCGAAAATCGGCGGCGCACATCGGTAAATACCGCAAGACTGTAGATGAACTCGGTCCTGATTATGTGATGGCGCAGGACAATGGTAACCGCACTGATGTACGATGGCTTACCATCACTGACCAGTCAGGGGCGGGGCTTAGGTTCTCCTCGCCGCAGACATTTAATTTCAGGGCATGGAAATATAGTGAAGATGACATAGAGAGTTGTACCCATAAGTATGAACTGCCAGAGCGTGATTATATCAATGTGAACATTGACTACCTTATCCATGGGGTGGGCGGCAATGACGGCTGGGGCGCAAAAACCGCTCCTGAATACTCTATCGACGGCGGACAACGCTATGATTTCAATTTTAATATCTCACCGATAAAAAGTAAAAAATAGATAATATGAAAAAATTGTCATTATTTGGTATTGGAATGTTGCTGGCGGCGAGTGTGTCGGCACAGTATGTATTCGACAAGCCATTATATGGCGCGGCTTACTATCATGAATATATGCCTTATGAACGACTTGACAAGGATATCGCCATGATGAAGGATGCCGGGTTGACGGTGGTGCGTGTGGGTGAATCGTCATGGGGACTGTTTGAGCCTCAGGAAGGTAAGTTTGAATTTGAATGGATGGATACCATTCTTGATAAATTCCATGATGCCGGAATCAAGGTTATTCTCGGCACTCCCACTTATTCCATCCCGGCATGGCTTGCCCATAAACACCCTGAAGTGCTTTCGGAGAAAATGAACGGCGAAAAGTCCCATTATGGAATACGTCAGAACATGGATTTCACTAATCCCACTTATCTGTTCTATAGTGAACGTATAATCCGCAAAATGCTCGACCGTTACGCCAAGCATCCTGCTATAATAGGCTATCAGGTTGACAATGAACTGGAGTCGAGAGGTGTCAACAACCGTGACTACTTTATCGGATTCCGTAACTACATCAAGGATAAGTTCGGCGGCGATCTTGACCTCCTCACCAAGGAATGGGGCATGAACTACTGGGGCATGAACATCAATACCTGGGAAGAGTTTTATGAGCGTGACGGAGTGACCAATCCTTCCTATAAAAATGAATGGGAGCGCTACAACCGCAAGCGCGTGGCTGATTTCCTTAACTGGCAGTGCGACATTGTGAACGAATACAAGCGTCCTGGCCAGTTTGTGACCCATTGCTTCATGCCGGCATTCCACAATGTGGACCAGGTAGAGTCCTTCCGTCAGATGCAGTATCCCGCCATCAATGTCTACCATGGCGTTCAGGATGGTCAGGACGGACAGTTGATTGCTTATGCCGGTGACTTTATGAGAACTGTGGCAGGCAACAATTATCTTATCACCGAAACCAATGCGCAGGGCACCGGATGGGATGCGAAAAGCCAATATCCTCCTTACGACAATCAGTTGCGTCAAAATGTCTATTCCCACTATGCTTCAGGTGCCAACATGGTCGAATATTGGCACTGGGCTACGCTCCATTACGGTCAAGAAACTTATTGGCGCGGTGTTATAGGACATGACCTTGAGCCTAACCGTGTGTCGCGTGAGTTTCAGCGCACCGCCAAGGAACTTGAGAAGATAGGTACCGATATTGTCAATCTTAAGAAGGACAATAAGGTGGCGATTCTTTACAGCCATGATTCCCATCATGCGCTTACTTTCATGCCTTATGCCAATGGGGGAGGTTATCCTACCGATGTGAATTATCCTGTTCATCTTGCCCATAGAGCTTTATACAATCAGAACATAGAATGTGACATAGTGCCGTGTGACAAAATGCGTGATTTCAGTAAGTATTCCATGCTTGTCATCCCGCCCCTGTATGTGGCTGACGACAGCCTGCTTGCCGCTATCGACCGGTTTGTGAAGGACGGCGGTCATGTGGTGATGATGAATAAGAGCGGTTATTGCAACGAGCATTCGGCTGTGCGCCCGGTGTGCGCGCCCGGCCCGTTGCGTGATGCTTGCGGATTCTACTATCAGGAGTATTCCACAATCAATGACATGAAATTGAAGGATAATGCTTTCGGGCTTGGCGACCGTAACAGCATAGGCACCTGGTACGAATTTATCATTCCGGAAACCGCAAAACCGCTTGCTTACGCTGACCATCCATTCTTCGGACAATGGCCGGCAGTGACTGAGAATGACTATGGTAAAGGAAAGCTGTACTATATAGGCACTTATCCCTCGCAGGAACTGATGAATAAGATTGTGCGTCTTGCGGCTGTGGATAAGGGCATTATAGCTGAAAATGAGTATGAATTCCCTGTGATAATGCGTTCAGGCACCAACGGGAAAGGAAAGAAGCTCGATTATATATTCAATTACAGCGGAGCGCCTGTCGAGGTGAAATACACTCGTGGTCGTGCGGTGAATCTGCTTACCGGTGCCGATGTCAGTGACGGCGATAGCGTTACCTTGGGCGCATGGGATGTCGCTATTCTTTTGCATAAATAACATATTAAATATCTTCTTAATAATGAAAAAGTTTTTAATTGGTGGTATGGTCGTTTTGACCGCCATGGCATCAAAGGCTGAAATAAAATTGCCTGACATTATAAGTGATAATATGGTGCTTCAACAGCAATCCGATGCCCGCTTGTGGGGATGGAGCACGCCCGGGGCTGTAATCTCGGTTACTCCGGCTTGGGACGGCAAAACCTATTCCGCTACAGCCGACAAGAAAGGACGCTGGAATGTGGAGGTGGCTACTCCGGAGGCTTCTTATACTCCGCAGACTATAGAGATTAAGGGGGACGGCTCCTCGGTCAAGCTCGAAAATGTGCTTATAGGTGAAGTATGGCTATGTTCCGGACAGTCCAATATGGAGATGCCTCTCAATGGCTTCTGGTGTCAGCCGGTGGAGAATGCCGGACGTGCCATAGCTTATTCCGGACGTTACCCCGGAATCCGTGTGGCTACTGTTACTCGCAAAGGCGAGTATGAGCTACAGGACAGCGTTGAAGGCAAGTGGATGGAGAGTAAACCTGAAAATGCCGGAAATTTCTCGGCTGTGGCTTATTTCTTTGCCCGGTCGCTTAATGAAATTCTCGGTGTTCCCGTTGGGATTATCAACAGTTCGCTTGGCGGCAGCAGAGTGGAGGGTTGGATGCCTAAATGGAAGCTTGACCAGTACCCTGACTGCAGCGTGGAGAAGGAAAAAGCTACACCTGATTCAGTGCTGCACCTGTGGGAACGTATAAACATCATGTACAATGCCATGCTTCATCCTATCGTGGGTTACACAATAAAAGGTTTTCTGTGGAACCAGGGCGAGGCTAATGTGGGCGCGCACAATAATTATCCGCAGAGGCTTGCTGACATGGTTAAGATATGGCGCGACGAGTGGAAACAAGGTGAGCTTCCTTTCTACTTCGTGGAGATTCCGGCTTGGAACTACGGAAATCCTGACGGAACCATGGCGGCTCTGTTGAGGGAAGCGCAGCATAAAGCGGCTGATATAATTCCCAACAGCGGCTATGTAAGCACTACCGACCTTATATATCCCAGGGAGATAGAGGACATTCACGGTTCAAAGAAAGAGGAGATAGGAGAGCGTCTTGCTTTCATTGCCGCTAACCGCACTTACGGCATAGATGGTGTGCCTGCTTATTATCCCTGCTATAAATCGGTAGAGCTTAACGGAAATAAGGCAGTGGTGCATCTTGACAATATAACCAATGGTCTTACCCCCAATGGTACCCTCGAAGGATTTGAGGTGGCGGGAGCCGACAAAGTCTTTCATCCTGCTAAGGCGAAAGAACTGTGGTACTGCAGTGCTATTGAAGTATCGTCGGATGAGGTTGACGACATAAAGGCGGTAAGATATTGTTTCCGTAACTTTTCTATAGGGGGAATCCACAATCAATTTGGACTGCCGCTTGTGCCGTTCCGCACTGACAATTGGGATGAATAAGAATACTCTGGCAAGGGATGTTAACAATATTTTATTTCATTGTTAACATCCCTTTACCCTACATAAACGGTGTGCGTGCGCTTATCGGTAACAAATTTTATGCGTTGTCGGCGGTATAATTCATAATTTTGCTCCGAAACTTACGTAACATTAACCTCAATTAAAATAATTTAACCTCAAATCTGTTATGAGCAATGAGTAAACTAATTTTGCGAAAGACGCTTATTCGAATTAGCGAAGCAGTTGTGGTGCTTTGTCTTCTGCTTCCTGCGATTTCAATGCAGGTCATGGCGGCACCGAAGATATCTGTTTCCGGTACGGTTACTTCATCCGTTGACGGGGAACCGCTTATTGGAGTCAGTGTGAGAATTAAAGGTTCTCCTCAGGGAGTAGCCACTGATATTGATGGTAAATATGCGCTTCAGGCTGAAAATGGTCAGGTGCTTCAATTTACCTATATCGGTTATAAGCAGATGGAAGTGACCATCGACCGCAATGTCATCGACGTGACTATGCAGGAAGATTACACCACTCTCGACGACGTCGTAGTGGTGGGTTACGGTACCATGAAGCGCAGCGACATCACCGGTTCGGTGGTTTCGGTGGGAGCCGATGAAATCAAGAAGACCATTGTAACTTCGGTCGACCAAGCCCTTCAGGGACGTGCCGCCGGTGTGCAGGTTACACAGAACTCAGGTTCGCCGGGTGGTGGTATTTCGGTTGCTATCCGCGGTACCAACTCTCTTAACGGCAACGAACCTCTCTACGTCATTGACGGTGTGGCAGTGGATGGTAAGTCATCGGACGGAAAAACTTCCGCTCTATCCACCATCAACCCCTCTGATATCGTGTCCATGGAGGTGCTTAAGGATGCTTCCGCTACCGCTATCTACGGTTCGCGCGCATCTAACGGTGTGGTCCTTATCACAACTAAACGTGGTCAGGTGGGTAAGACCCGCGTAACTTACGAAGGATATTATGCCCTTCAGCAGATTCCTGAACGTCTTGAGACAATGAATCTCCGTGAATACGCCGTGCTTTACAACGAGCGAGTTGATGTGCTTGGCTGGGGCGAACGCGAGGAATTTGCCGATCCTTCCATCCTTGGTGACGGTACTGACTGGCAGAAGGAAATTTTCGGTAACGCCGGCATGTGGAACCATCAGGTGACAGTGAGCGGCGGTAGCGAAGCTACACAGTTCCTTATCAGCGGAAGCTACACTGATCAGGACGGTATCGCTGTAGGTTCTAAGTTCGAACGTTTTACTGCACGTATCAATGTCGATTCAAAAGTAACCAATTGGCTTCAGATAGGAGCGCAGTCATCATTGTCGCGCACCAAGCGCAACAACACTATTGATGACAACAACGTCATCTTGACTGCTCTGCGCCAGCTTCCCGAGGTGCCGGCAAGGAATCCTGACGGATCTTGGGGTTATCAGGAGGACAACCAGCTTGGTATTTATTACACCAACCCCCTTGCTGATGCTCTTACCCGCATCAACTACAACAAGGGTCTTCAGGCTTTGATAAATGCCTATGCCAACATAACTTTGCTTCCCGGTCTTACCGCACGCATCGAGTACGGCGGTACTTATGACTACGGCAACTCTTATTATTTCCAGCCTGAGATGACCTTAGGCGGTATGAAACAGACAAGCCAGAGCACCCGCAATTCTTCCAACAGCCGTTACACCAACTTCAAGCAGTATGTGACTTATATGAAGGATTTCGGCAAGCACGGCATCAACATCATGGCTGGTCATGAATCACAGGAGTCGAAGTGGGAAAATCTTTCGGCAGGACGTACCGGCTATCTGTTCAACAATGTGCCCTCTCTCAACGTGGGTGACATGAAGACAGCCACCAACGGTAGCGGCAGCGGATCGTTTGCCATCGAGTCCTACTTCGGTCGTGTCAACTATAACTTCGACAACCGTTACCTTCTCACCGCTACTTTGCGTGCCGACGGTTCTTCAGCGTTCGGTTCTGACAACCGTTGGGGTTGGTTCCCCTCTGTCGCTCTTGCTTGGCGTGTGAAAAATGAATCGTTCCTTAAGAATGTGGAATGGCTTGCCGATGCCAAGTTGCGTCTTGGCTGGGGTCTCGTAGGTAACCAGAATGCAGGTAACTACGCTTATGGTTCTACCATGGCTTCCGTGGCTACTGCGTGGGGTACAGGTTTCTTCCCGGCAAACTTCGCCAACAGCAAACTCAAATGGGAGGAAACTCACTCTTACAACGTGGGATTTGACCTTGCAATGCTTAATAACCGCATTGAGTTCATCTTTGACGCTTACCTGAAGAATACTGACAATCTTCTCATGCAGGCGGCGCTTCCTTCTTACATCAGCGGTGTTATCGCATCGCCGTGGGTCAACACCGGCGAGATGCGCAACAAGGGATTTGAGTTCACGCTTAACACTGTCAATATCTCCAACCGTGACTTGACCTGGACTTCCGGGCTGACTTTCTCGCTCAACCGCAACAAAGTTTTGAAGCTTTACACCGAAAGCACCGGTATTCAGGGTAAGATAGGCAATGAGGTGTTTACTTACACCACTGTAGGAAACCCTGTAGCTCAGTTCTATGGCTATAAAGTTATAGGAATGTTTGAAAAGGAGAGCGATTTCTACATGAAGGACGGAAACGGCGACTTCATCCTTGACGCTAACGGTGACCGACATTTCGTGGCTATTCCGGAAAATAAGGAGATTGCTGAAGGTACCGGCGTGTGGTACGGTGACTATATTTATGAGGATCTTAACGGCGACGGCGTGATTGACGAAAAGGACCGCACCTATATAGGAAATCCCGAACCCAAGTTCACATTCGGTTTCAACAACACCATCAACTGGAAAGGCTTTGATTTCAACCTATTCCTCACCGGTTCGGTTGGAAACGACGGATACAACTATCTGTTGCAGCAGCAGAGCGACCCCGCCAACCGCTGGACAACACTTAAGTCGGTGTGCGATTTTGCCAAGGTTGCCCTTATCAATCCTGACGGAGAACGCACTCTTGACAACATGTACGTGTCCAATCCCGGTGCTTCGACTTACCGTATAGACCAGTCGGCATCCAATCAAAACTCACGTACAAGTAATGTGTTTGTGCAGGATGCGTCTTATCTTCGCATCAAGAACCTTTCGGTAGGCTACACTTTGCCGTCAACTATTATGCGCAAAGTGGGTATCGAAAGCCTGAGAGTGTATTGCAATATCCAGAATTTGTACACATTCACCAAGTATAAAGGATATGACCCTGAAATCGGTGCCTACAATCAGCAGGTGCTTCTTCGTGGAGTGGACTATGCACGATATCCGTCGCAGCGTATGTTTACATTTGGATTGAATATTAGCCTATAATCTTTTAACACCAACTTGAATTATAACATGAAACTATATAAATTTATAATTGGATTGTCCGGTTTGCTCTTGACCACGTCGTGCGGGAGCGACTTCCTTGATAAAGTTCCTGACGGGGAGTATGTGGAGGACAATTTCTATGCTTCCGACGCTGCCGTGGCAGCTTCAACGGCACCGTTGTACAATAGAGCTTGGTTTGACTATAACTCGCGCTCCATTGTATTGCTGGGTAGCTTGCGTGCCAACGACGTGTATTCCCCTTACAACAATCCGCAGTTCACCCTCTTTACTGTCGATGCGTTGAACGAAAACCTTGCTAACGCATGGCAGGGACTTTTCTCGGTAGTCACAATGGCTAACGCAACAATCGAAAATGTGAACACCAAGTGCTTGCCTGAGGTTACCGAAAAAGCCAAGCAGAACGCTATAGCCGAAGCACGGTTGATGAGAGCGTGCGCTTATTACTATGCAGTGCACATATGGGGTCCCGTGATTCTGTTTGAAAACAATCAGGAAGTGGTGGACAATCCCGTGCGTCCGCGTAACTATGAAGAGGATGTGTTTGAGTTCATAATCCGTGACCTTGAATATGCTGCTGAAAATCTTCCTTCCACTCCTGCGGCTGTAGGACGTGCCACTTGCTGGAGCGCCAAGGCTATGCTTGCCAAGACTTATCTGAGCCGTTCAGGCTGGGGAAAGTCGGAGCGTGACCAGGCTGACCTCGACAAATGTAAAGAGATATGCATGGATGTGATAAATAATAGCGGTGCATCGCTCATGGCTGATTACCACGACCTTTTCAAGTACCGTCATAACAACAACATCGAATCATTGCTGCAGCTGCAGTGGTATTGCTCTGCCGACGGTCCTTGGTATGTTAAAAATACTCTTGTTTCCGACCTTTGCGGCGATTCGAAGATGATAGGCGGCGTAGCAGCCTGGAGTGCTTACAACCCCGGTGCCGACATGCTTATGCAGTACCGTTACACCGGCAATAACGGAGAATACAAGTGGGAGACTATCCGCCGTGATGCTACATTTGCGACTCCGGGCGTACATTATGATTACATCTGTATCGCCGACGGCGGTTATACTTACGAAGGCAACTCCTCGATTGTTAAGAAAGGTGTGCCTGGCGGTCCGGATGATGACAATGACGGTTATGTGTCAAGCATGAACTCTCCATTGAACACTTACATTGTGCGTCTTGCCGACATTTATCTTGCCTACACTGAGGCTTGCCTCGGCAACAAGGCTTCGATAGGCGGCGATGACATCCGTTACTTCAATGAAGTGCGTCGACGCGCCGGTATCGATGAGGTAAACACTGTTACTCTCGATGACCTTATCCGTGAATACCGTGTGGAATTCTCCATGGAGTACATCAACTGGTATTACCTCATTGACCTTTATAAATGGAAACCTGACAAGATTCTTGCTTATCTTAACAATCAGTACCGAGGCTACACTTGGGATTCTATTGAGATTGGCGAAAATCAGGAAATAACATTCGTTTCCAGCGGTGATGACTGGAAGACCTATGAGGATACTGAATTTGGTCCTATCATCGAGCCTTCGGTAAAAGCCAACATTACTGCTAATAACATTTTCTTGCCTTATCCTGAAACTGATGTTATTCAGAATCCCTTGCTTAAAGCAGAGCCGGAACATTATAATTTTAACGAATAATCCACTATTGTCATGAACCGAATTTATATATTACTGGCTGTTTTATTAGCCAATATTGCTGTCTTTTCGCTGGCTTCATGCTCCGACGATGAGAATTCGGGCGGACAGCCTGTGATAGAACGCGTGCGAACCACTGACCCTGAACTTGCCGATTCTACATTCACTGAAGCTACAGTAGGGCAGATGATACTTATCGAGGGTATCAATCTTAACGATGCCATCCATGTGTACATCAATGACCAGGATGTTTATTTCAACAGTAACTATAATACATCCACTCACCTTATCGTGACTATCCCGCAGGATCTCGTGGTGAAAGGTATGGACGACAGCCTTCCTCTTGAGATACGTGTGGAAACTTCCCATGGTACTGCCACTTACGCGTTCCATGTGATAGCCGGTGCGCCTTCTTTGGAACTTTACAAGGCTGACCTTCCTCTTAATGACAAGGGTATTCCCGAAATGGTGCCCGGTCAGGAAGTGACTTTGGTGGGTACATTGCTTCATGAAATTCAGCACATCTATGTGACTGACCTTGACACAGTGCCTTTGTTTGAGGTGACTGATTATACTCTCAACGCTGACCGCACTGAGCTTAAGCTTATAATGCCGGCTAACGAAATTCCCGATTACGGTATATACATGCTCGACTGCTATGCCGGAAAAGCTTATTGCGGATTCTCCAAATCACCGATGGAACCGGAGATTTACGATATTTCCACTGATATGCCTATCCCCGGACAGCGTGTTGTGGTATATGGTAAGTATCTTACTAATCTCACCGGCATTAACCTTGGCGGCGAGGTTGAAGTGGACGTTAACACTGCTGAAACCAATGAGGCTATGACTGAACTTGCGTTCATCATGCCTGATGAAATTCCGTCAGCTGATTCTAACGGATTGATCGCTGTGACTACCCTCGGAGGTAAAGCTACATTGCCATTCTACCGTTACGACTGGATATATGAGGACTTCGACGGTCATGGAACTCCTATGGCTTACGGATGGGGTACCAACCACTTCTGTAGCTTCCCTGACTGGGGATGGTCACCTGTGCCCGACACTTGTCCTATCGCTAAATCTTCAGGTAATTTCATCTACTTTGAAGGCTATACTTGCTGGTGGGACCACAACCTTACCATTAACTCCAAGCAGACCATACCGGGCATCAATGCTTCTACTCCGTTGAGCGACCTTGAGCTGCGTTATGAAGTGTACATTCAGGAACAGTTTACTGTAGCTGAGTCCATGACTTCTACTATTACAGTGTTTGGTAAGGAAAAGGCAGGTATACCTATCGCTGACCGTGTGACCGGCACTCTGATGCCTGCTCAATGGATGTCAGTAAGTATTCCTATGACTGAAGTTGCTCCGGGTGTTGCCACTTACGGTGACTTGTGCGCAGGCGATGCTGGAGGCGACAACTTCAAGATATTCCTTGCTTACAACAACACCGGCGACAATGTGATTATCGCTTATGATAACTTCCGTTTATACGTAAAACAGCAGAAATAAATCGTTATGAAATATTTTAGATCAATCAACAGGCTTATGCTCGTCATAAGCCTGTTACTCCCGTCGCTCGGATTGATTTCTTGTTCCGACGATGACGATAATTATGTTCCCGAAGGTCCCGTGGAGTTAAGTGTGACCCGTGACGGAGAGCCTGTCGATGCTTTGAGCTTCGGTACTTATGGCGGTGACGCATTACTGACTCTTGTGACTAATGCCTACTGGGAAGTGTCCGTTTCGGACGGTGCCGAATGGCTCTCGCTTTCCAACCGTTCAGGTGATCCCACAAAGGGTTTCCCCGGAAAAGAGGATGAGCCTCGCTACATCAAGTTGACTGCCGAACCCCTCGGTGAATCGGCAACCCGGTCATGTACCGTTACATTCCGTGCCGCCGGCGAGGTGAAGAACATAACAGTGACTCAGAAACAACCTGCCGATGCCGACGAATCAGGTTGGGAAAGCGCATCGGTAGCTAACCGCAATATGGGCGCAGGTATCAACCTGTACAATACCCTTGATGCAGTGGGCGACTGGTTTGATCCCGATGACATCGTGGCATGGGAAACTTGCTGGGGACAGCCGCTTGCCAAGCAGGAATGGTTTGACGCAGTTGCTGCGTCAGGCTTCAAGGCTGTGCGTGTGCCTGTCACCTGGGCTGTCCACATGGACGCTAACGACGTTGTGAAAGAACCGTGGATGAACCGTGTGGAGGAAGTTGTGAACTATGCGCTCAATGCCGGACTGTACTGTATCCTCAATGTGCACCACGATACCGGTCAAGACGGATGGCTGTGTGCCGACAAGGCAAATATCGAGCCAATAGCAGCACGATTCACTAACTTGTGGACACAAATTGCTACTCGTTTCAACAAATATGACCACAAACTCATATTTGAAGGCTACAATGAGATGCTTGACGAGAAAAATTCATGGGTTGAACCGGAACCGTCAGGTTACGAGGCATTGAATATACTTGCGCAGACATTTGTTGACGCTGTTCGTGCCACCGGCGGTAATAACCTTCACCGTAATCTTATCGTCAATACTTACGGCGGCGGTGGAAGTGCTACCCGTCTTGATAATCTGGTAATACCTAATGACCGGATAGAGGGTCACCTGATGGTGGAAGTCCACAACTATACTCCCGCAGGATTCTCCAACCTCGACGGTTCGCTTTCGGAAGACACTCCCGAGGAAGAACTGCCGTTATGGACCAAAGAGTACGAGAAAACACTTGGTGAGGAACTTGACTTGCTCATTGATTTCTCCAATTCCCGCGGAGTGCCTGTAGTGATAGGCGAGTGTGGCGCTTATGAGAGGATTTTGGAAGAGGAAAGAGCTAAATATTCTGAATTCATAACTTCTTATTCACGCAGTAGAGCCAACATCAGTGTGTTCTTCTGGGGTCAGTTGATTGACCGCAACACCTGTGATGAACTTTATCCATTGTTCATTGACGGATTTGTGAATGGCAGCAAATAACATAAGTGCCGGAAGCAATATTTTAAGGTTTATATAGGAAACTGCCTGGGTTTCCGGGCAGTTTCTAGGAGATTAAAGTTTTTAACAGTTTCTTAGTCTCTGATTGTCCCCCATGCTTGGAATTGATTTCCGGGGTGGGGGATTGCTATTTGTGAAAAATATCCGGAAATAGGGACGTGATTGCGAAAATTGGAGTAAATTTGCGCATGAAATCTAAAACTGTTTCTTGGATTAATGCTTTCTTGTAGATGGACTTGATTGAATTTCGGGAATATTGCCTGTCGCTGGGCGATGTGGATGAGAAAATGCCGTTCGGTAAGTTTGCGCGTCGATTTGACTCCATATTGGCGTTTTATGTCATGGGGCACATGTTTTGTCTTCTTGACATAAACTATTTTGAGAGTGTCAATGTAAAATCGACACCCGAAGAGGTGGAGCGGCTGAAGATGACCTACGAATCGATAAGCAAGCCGGTGAATTTGAGCGAAAGATATTGGGTTCAGGTGAATTTCGGCGGCGACATCCCGGAAAAGGAAATCTACAATCTCGTTGAGAAATCGTTTCAGATAGTAAAAGCTCAGTATACAAAGAAAATCAGGCGATGCAAATGATTATGCGCCGCCTGATTATATAATGTAAATCGGTTATTTCAAGTTGTCTCTCACTGTGTCGAGAAATTCCTGCATCCGAGCACTGTCGTGCTTCGATACTATGTCCTGAAGTTCGGAAAGCTTCTGCTGTATCTTGTTCAACTGCTCCGGAGTGTTAGGATTGAACAATATCTCGCTCAACAGATAGTCGTCCTCGCTCATCAGCCCGTCGGCTATCGCTTTGTGACGCTTGAATGTGGTTCCTGGCGCATCCTGATGCTTCATGCAGCCGGCGAACACGAGTGTCGACGCAAACGGGATGGAAAGCGAGTAGGCTATGGTCTCGTCATGTTCCTTGAATGTGTATTCCTCGATGTGCAGGTGCAAGTCATTATAAAGGTCCTTGAAGAATATCTTTCCGAGATGGTCGCTTTCCTTGATGAGGATAGCGTTTTCATTGGAAAGATTGTTCAGCGAGGCAAATGTGGGACCAAACATCGGGTGGGTGGAGACAAACGGATGTCCGCACTTCTCGTAAAATTCGGGAAGCCCTGTTTTCACCGAGGCGATGTCGCTCAGAATACAATTTTCCGGCAGATAAGGCAATATCTTGTCGAATACCTGCAAGGTGTACTTCACCGTTGCCGCATTTATTACCAGGTCAGGAGCAAATTCCTTGAATTCTTCGGGCGAACTGAACCGGCGGCAGTTGAATGTGAACAGTAGGCGTTTCGGATCGGTGTCGTAAATGCCCACGTCATGCTTCTGTGACAGAAGATCACAGAAGAACGACCCCATTTTACCGGCTCCTATGATAAGTATCTTCATATTAAATGGTGCGGTTGTTGAATATTTCAATCTGCTGGCGCACTGACTCCTCGTGTATTGACGAAAGCACGTTGCGCATAAATTCACCGCTCATGCCCATCTCCTCGGCAAGTTTGGCGCGGGATTCCATTATTTCGTCGTGGCGACCTATCTGAAGCACCGGCATACGGTGTTCCTTCTTGTACTGACCGATTTCGCGAGAAACCCTCATACGCTTGTTGAGGACTTCGAGAAGCTCGTTGTCGAGTTCGTCGATTTGCTGGCGCAGAAGTTTGAGGCTTTCGGTTGTGGTGGTTGAGTCGCGTATCACAAGAGTGTTGAGGATGAAGTTGAGCACATCGGGTGTCACCTGCTGTGCCTTGTCGCTCCATGCGCAGTCAGGATCGCAGTGGCTTTCGATGATAAGACCGTCAAATCCCATGTCGAGTGCCTGCTGTGACAGCGGAGCTACGAGTTCGCGCTTGCCTCCGATGTGGCTGGGGTCGCAGATGATGGGAAGATTCGGATAGCG
>DAAL01000038.1:0-270 GCA_001701065.1 Bacteroidales bacterium GP4 | reverse complement strand
CCATTGGGGCAGGTTGCGGTAAAGATGCTTGCCGTAAGCGCTGAATCCGCGGTGGATGGCTCCGAGACGTCGTATACCGGCATTGTATAGTCGCTGCAGTGCGCCTATCCAAAGTTCAAGGTCAGGGTTCACCGGATTCTTTACAAGCACCGGCACGTCCACTCCGGCATCCTTGAGGGTGTCGGCGATTTCCTGCATGGCGAATGGGTTAGCCGATGTGCGCGCGCCTATCCAGAGGATGTCGACTCCGGCTTTAAGAGCCTCTTCCAC
>DAAL01000122.1:217-4258 GCA_001701065.1 Bacteroidales bacterium GP4 | reverse complement strand
CGATACAACGCATTTCGCCCGAAGGGCGAAACACCACATAAAATTTTCATTTTTGGCAATTTATATCTAAATTTGTGAAAAATGAAATCTACATTGTTATGGACAACCCTAAAAAGGTATTGGTGATAGGTGCCGGCGGATTTATAGGCGGCTTTATCGTGGNNTGGCTGAAAGTCTTCGCCGCGGCTATGAGACATGGGCTGCCGTGAGGTCCACCACTTCACGCCGTTTTCTGACCGATGAACGCATCAGGTTTATAGAATTTGACTACGACGATTCTTCCGAGATATCCAAGCAGATGTCATGCATGTTAGCCTGCGATGAACGCTGGGACTGGATTGTGTACAATCTCGGTGCCACGAAGGTCAACAACTACGGCGATTTTAACCGCATAAACTTTCTGTATCTTCGCAACGTGTTGGAAGCTCTTAAGGATGCCGACAAAGTGCCTGACCGCTTCCTGTTCATGAGCAGCCTGAGCGCTCTCGGTCCCGGCGACGAAGAGAATTACACTCCCTATGACGAAACATTCGTTCCGAGTCCCAACACACGTTACGGAATGTCCAAGATAAAGGCTGAGATGCTTCTGGAAAGGACTCCGTGGCTCAACTGGATAATATTCCGTCCTACCGGCGTGTATGGTCCCCATGAGCAGGACTATCTGATGATGGTGAAATGCATCGACAAGCATTGGGATTTCGGAGTGGGATTCCGCAAGCAGTTGCTCACTTTCATCTACGTCGAGGACCTTGCCTGCGCCATCTTCGATGCTCTCGCCAAGGCTCCCGTAAAGAGCAAATACCTGATAAGCGAAGGCGCGGCATATACCCAGAGCGACTTCCGCCGCATAGTAGGCGATGCTCTCGGCAAGAAATGGGTGATACCGGTGAGGTTGCCGTTGTGGATAGTGAAAATGGTGTCAGTGGTAGCTGAAAAGTACGGTATAGCACGCCTGAAACCCACCACGCTCAATCCTGACAAATATAAGATCATGAAGCA
This sequence comes from Bacteroidales bacterium GP4, assembly GCA_001701065.1. Classification (GTDB taxonomy): domain Bacteria; phylum Bacteroidota; class Bacteroidia; order Bacteroidales; family Muribaculaceae; genus Muribaculum. Next base: position 3,259 of record DAAL01000122.1, on the reverse strand, counting down.
GCGCAACTGGGATGTGGACATCACCAAGGCGCGTAATGATTTCGGTTTTAATCCGCAGTTCCCGCTCCCCATGGGCATACGGCGCACTGTGGAAGCTTACTTAAAGGATAAGAAAGAGAATGGAAAAAAGAAGAAATAACAGTCCGCTGTGGTTTAAAATCCTTGTGCTCGTGCTGTTGTTGCCGCTGTTCAGCTGGCCGGGGATAATGACCGACATACTCAACGGCAGCGAAGAGCGCAACTCCACTACCCTGCTGGTGCTTCTATTCCCTATCTATGCCATTCTGAGCGCATACTACGCCTATAGATGCTATGACGACCGCCGGGAACTCAGCTGGATACTCATAGGCATACTGGTGCTGTCCTATATCGCCGCCTTCCTGTTCCTAATATAGATTATGTGAGGATGAAGTGGGAGCGCAGCGCCTCCTTAAGCTCTTCGTTGAGAGCTTTGGCGTTGATGGGCTTTGACACATAGCCGTTGAAGCCGCTTTCCATGATGCGTTGCTTGTCCGAGGCAAATGCATAGGCTGTGACAGCTATTATAGGCACATTAGCCGATTTTTTGCGTATTTCGCTGGTTGCACCGTACCCGTCCATGCGCGGCATGTTTATGTCCATGATTATGGCGTGGGGATTGTGTTTATTGAACAGTTCCACAGCTTCCACGCCGTCCCATGCATGTATAAGCTTATACTGCGGGCTAAGGATGGAATCGAAAAGCATGTAGTTGCTTTCATTGTCCTCAGCCACAAGAATGGTCACATCCTCGCGTTCTACCGCCTCTTTAGGCTCTTCCACTATATCCAATTCCTTTTGGATAGTCACCGGCAGATAAGGTATGGTAAACCAGAACGTGCTTCCTTTGCCTTTTCCTTCCGACTTCACGCCTATCTTCCCTTTCATCTTCTCCACTATGCTCTGGCATATGGGGAGTCCCAGTCCGGTGCCCTGAACGAAATTGTTAAGCTTGATGAATCGGTGGAAAATGAGTTTTTGATCGTCTTCCGATATGCCGCATCCTGTGTCGCGGACAAAGAAGTATATCTCCTTGTCGCGTATTTCGTAGCCGAAGGTGATGCTTCCACGGGTGGTGAATTTGCAGGCGTTGGTGAGCAGATTTATGATTACCTGCGACAGACGGTTTGGCTCTGTTTCGATATAGCATTCAGGCGCGCCCAACGAGTAGTTGAGGACAACGCCTTCCTTCACTCGGAGTCTCACTGTCTCTTCCATGCTGCGTATAAGTTCGTTGAGGTCAGTGGGCTTATATATGAACTCAAGAGTGTTTGCCTCCACCTTTGACAGGTCTAAGATGTCGCCCACGAGTTGCAGCAGCAGTTGATTGTTATTTTCTATTATGTTTATGAATTTCTGTCGTTTATCCTTTTCCTCGGTGGTAGCCAGCAGATTGGAGAATCCCACGATGGCGTTGAGAGGGGTGCGGATTTCGTGGCTCATGTTGGCGAGGAACGCCGATTTCAGTCGGTTGGCTTCCTCAGCCTGGAGTTTGGCTCTTATAAGCTCGTTTTCCATCTCCTTGCGGTGGGTTATTTTCTGTAGAGAGCCCACAAGTATTTTGGGATTGCCGTTGTCATCAAATGAATCCACAGTGGCTATTATCTCCATGTAGTCCATCGGAATGGAAGGTTCGCTGTAATTTTTCATTCGGCACTCTTCCTTGAATTCGGTTTTATTGCCGTTTTTGATTTCATTGGTGAAGTTGCGTATTTTTTCGCGGTCGTCGGGATGTATGGCATTGAATATATCCTCCTCCTTCACCACCACTTCAGTTTGTGTAGTTCCGTTTATACCTTCGTCTATCACCCGGTGTATATGGATGATGTGCTTGTCAAGTTCCCAACGCCATGGCGACACGCTTGAACTGCGCAGTGCTATGCCCATCTTTTTATTAAGGCTCTGCAGCCGTTTCTGAGTATGGTAGAGATTGGAACTGTCGATCATGAAGTATTCCATGAACCGTCCGTTCTCGCTCGGACGCACCACTATGTCGAAAAATACATCTTTGTCGGGATAATAATATTGGAAATTGACTGACTTTCCGGTGCGTTTGGCTTCGTTGGTAGCTTTCATGAACACCGGCATGGAATGGGCAAATAGTTCGCTGCCGTGTTTTCCTATGCAGTCTTTTTTGTCGAGCATAATGTTCATGAAGTGATTGTTTACGTCACGGTAGATGGTGTCCACTATGACTCCGTCGCTGTCAGTGATCATCTCCTGGTACATGTAAAGCACCGGCATGGTGTTGACTATATTGTTAAGTCGGCGTTGTATGTCGTCCTCGGCTCTCTGGATTTTGAGCATATTTTTCAGGTAGGACCAGCACACATATAGTAAGAATATGACAATGAAAGCAAACATTGCGCCGGTGAACAGCAGCAGTGTACGGTCTATATCGCCTGAACCTATCCGCCATAAGACAATGCATAATATGACGAATATGGCAATTGCCATGATTGCAAACTTGGTTTTTCGACTCATATTAAATTACTTTTTAGGTGTTCGGCTCAACGATATTATTCATCATAGTAGGTCAAACCGAATTAAGGTTAATCTTGCAATAGCCAAAAACTATCATTAAAGGCAAAGATATACAATTTAAGTGAAAAATCCCACATAAATATAAAGATAATTGTGTAAACCCTGCAAAAAACAGCATTTGTCTATCCGTGTCCATTCTTTAAGCGGGTGTCGGTTTCTCCCTTATCCCCAGATTCTCCTTCGGTCATCTGGGGTTATGCAAAGACTCGCCTCTGCGAGGCTTCGCTGATGGATGGATGTCTCATATCGTCGAAGACGATACATAATTGTTAGCACCGCATTGAGCGAATGCGAAATGTGGTGTAAAACGAAATAATGAATATATTAGAATCAAGAACGTCGTTCGACGTTCCTTAATTGTTATCCCCTCATTTATATGTGGGGGATAATAAAAAGAACCAGTAAAAGTAAAACTCAAAAAGTCTTAACGATTACTGGTTCTCCTCTCTCCTCGCGGTGCGTACGGGACTCGAACCCGTG
>DAAL01000122.1:0-195 GCA_001701065.1 Bacteroidales bacterium GP4 | reverse complement strand
GTATTCTAACCAACTGAACTAACGCACCAAGATTTTTATGTTCTCTTTTGCATCTGACATCTGTCGTTTGCGAGTGCAAAGTTATGTCAACTTTTTGATTCCTGCAAATATTTTCCCGAAAAATTTCATCATAACCCCATTTTTTTCATTTTTTCACCATCCATCCCGGCTTTTTCGCTCCCTATTGAACCTAAA
>DAAL01000229.1:6754-7463 GCA_001701065.1 Bacteroidales bacterium GP4 | reverse complement strand
GATAACAGGCTGTAATCACCAATTATGGATGTGCCTGAATGGTTTATGTTATGATTGGATGCTCCGGCATATAAATCATAGGTCATGCTTTTGTATGCGAATTTAGAATAGACGGAAGCTCGGCTTGAAAGTTTCCCGACAAGAAAATTCTCGCTGACAGTTGCCTTTGTATAACCGCCGTATTCATATTTTTGCATAATGAAGTTGACCACATGTTCATGTCCTTGAAAACGCGGATCTGTCGGAAAATCAAGATATTCCACTCGCCGCACATCTGTTGTCAAAATGCCCTCTATTTCTTCAGATGATGCCGGAAGATAGTTTATGAAGATAGCTACATTTTGTCCGCTCTGCGTAGTTACGGCATTATCAACAAGATTTAGATTTATCTGCGGAATAGCAAGCTGACGCAAAAGGTCTATGGCGTTTTGTGCTGATGATTTCTGTCTGCCTGTCGGAGTAAATGTAGACATTTTAGCATCTGTCCTTTGGTTTTGTGCTTCCACAACAACCTCACCAAGTTCTTTTGTCTTGATGCTGTCGGGCGTTTCGCTCTGTGCCATCGCTGCTATCGCAATAGCGGCGCAAGATATTGATGTGATGATTCGGTTTCGCATATTCTTAAGATGTATTATAATGTAATTGTTACATGCATATGTGACCCTCATATATTTTTTATTGAAAAGAAAACGTGAGCCAACTATGCCAC
>DAAL01000229.1:0-6739 GCA_001701065.1 Bacteroidales bacterium GP4 | reverse complement strand
GGAAACCATTAGCACAGATGTAACAATAGTAGCCCACGCTATACGCGTGAGAACCACTATGCTAATCCTTGTGCTATTTGTCAAATTTCCTACGTTCTCAAATCACAAGATTACGCATAACGCTTCTTATTATTTCAAAATGTCAAGAATGGACTTATCCATTCTTGTGCAAAGTTAACAATTATCCGTCACATCCCACGCTCATTTGAAATTATTATAGTAAGAATCATTATTAATGAGAGCGAACCGTGTGGAATTATCACGAGAGCACAATACTCTTATAGGAACACGTATTCAAATGACGATTCCGGATAAACCAACCAGTCGTTTTCAGTAATATACTTATATAGATAATATCGACATACCATAATATGACTGATTTTTGAACTAACCTCATAAGTAACTGATATAAGCAAAGGCACAATTAGCTAACTAATTGTCTTTTTGTTGCTAAAATTATAAGGAAAATCAGGTTTTAACTGGAAATAATCTGCGGTACAAGGGAAGATAGTATTATTTAACTTGGATGGGAAGGATTGTTGCCCGGAGTGGTGATAACTTTGCACATGAAAGTCATAGTGGCTTTCCTTGGAATATTTAAAATCATTCATTATGTCATTCTGGAGTTTTCTTGGCGGATTTGCCATTTTCAAGTTGATTTGGAGCATGTTTTCAAGCAAATCGAATCACGTCAACAATCATCAACCTCAATATGACTATATACCCGCTTCGGGATATAGAACACATACTGAGGATGTCCTACACGACCATACAAACCATGTAGTTGACCGGAGCTATATCGACGACATAGATGACACATACGAGGAGGAAGACGACATGGATGATTTTGACTACTTCATGGACGATATAGACATTGATGATGATGTGGATTGGTAGGTTGGGTGCTTGCCATCGGTAGCAGGACTTCTCCGGCTATATTTTTCATAGGGGCGAAATGAAATTTTGGCTGAGAGGAGAAAAGTTAATCGAGTAAAAATTAGTAACTTTGCAGGGAGTAATTTTGTCGGACGGAGCGAGGCACGATGAATCACCCCCTAAAGGTGTCATATTGCTTACCCCAACGGCAATTTATGCAACCGGCTACATAGGTTAATAACCGGTAGACGAGACAGATATCCGAATTTAATAATCAAACGCAGAAACCAACAATCGACTATGGTAAAGATAGGATCAGTAATGACCCCGGTGGGGAAAAAGGCACTCCTTTTAGGAAGTGGCGAATTAGGCAAAGAAGTAGCTATCGAGCTTCAGCGTTACGGCGTGGAAGTGGTGGCATGTGACCGTTATCCCAATGCTCCGGCTATGCAGATAGCCCATAGGAGCTATGTGTTCAATATGCTTGACCCGGTAACCCTGCGCGGTGTCATCGAGCAGGAGAAGCCTGACCACATAATCCCCGAGGTGGAAGCTATAGCCACCGATACCCTGCGCCAACTCGAAAGCGAAGGCTACCACGTAACCCCGACAGCACGTGCAGCATGGCTCACCATGAACCGTGAAGGCATACGCCGCCTCGCCGCCGAAGAATTAGGCATAAAGACCTCACCCTACCGATTCGCATCGGACTACGACGAATTCAAAGCCGCTATAGACGAGATAGGCATACCTTGCGTGGTAAAGCCCATCATGAGTTCATCAGGTCACGGACAGAGCGTGGTGCGCTCAGAATCCGACATCGAAAAATCATGGGAGATATCACAAGAAGGAGGACGCGCCGGCGCAGGACGCGTGATTGTGGAAGGATTCGTGGATTTCGACTATGAAATAACATTGCTCACAGTGCGCAGCTGCTGCGGCACCACCTATTGCGAACCGATAGGTCACGTGCAGATCGACGGCGATTACCGTTATTCATGGCAACCTCAACCCATGAGCACTCCCGCGATAGAAAGCGCCAAGGAAATAGCAAAGAAAGTGACCGACGCACTTGGCGGCTACGGCATATTCGGCGTAGAACTGTTTGTGAAAGGCGATGAAGTGATATTCAGCGAAGTGTCACCGCGTCCCCACGACACCGGCATGGTGACTATGATATCACAGGATTTAAGCGAATTCGGACTTCATGCCCGCGCTCTTCTCGGTCTGCCCGTGCCGGCAATACGTTTCTATGGTCCATCGGCATCACGCGCCGTGGTGGTGGAAGGCGATACCGACAAAATCGAGTTTGACAACCTTGAAGAAGTCCTTAAAGAACCCGGCGTTCAAATACGCATATTCGGCAAACCGGAAATAAAAGGACACCGCCGCATGGGAGTAATCCTCGCTACCGACGAAACTGTGGACAAAGCCCGCGAAAAGGCTGAACGCGCCTACAATGCGCTAAAAATCAATGTTCTTCCCCGATAAGGAGAGCAAAAAACATATATAAGCGAATCCCACTGCCCCGGAGCGGGTGATGGGATTTACTTTTTACGGCTTCTGCCTCGCCTAAGCTTCTTTGCAAGGGCTTTATGCACTGCGGCGCTCTCCTCATCCCCTATCTGAGCATACACGATAGCTATTCCGTCATGCACCGATGGATTATTCTCGTCGATTTGCTCCGCTCTAAGCAGCCAGTCCATTGCCTCGGCATACTCCTCCTTGCGTATATACACCAACGCAAGCGATAATGCGCCCACCACATTCTCTCCATCGAGGTCGACGGCATTCCGGTAGCAAGCTATAGCTTCATCATTCTCCCCTATGTCCTGATAAGTTTTCCCTTTCCCTATCCATGCATCCACGCATTCGGCATCGATAGAAAGCGCCTTATCAAAATTGGCGAGGATAGGTGTAGGCTCCATCCCCTCTTTCTGAAGAGATTTCCCGAGTGCCACATATTCCGCAGCAAGATTGCGGAACCGTTCCTTATCATCGGCGATCACACCGTTAAGACGGTCTATTTCATTGTGCAGCCGTGAAATTCCATTAAGCTTGCGCCTGATGAATCGACAAGCAAGCTCATTGTCAAGACATGGTCTAATCTTCATAGCCTGCGCCAGATTGTCCCATGCGCTTCCGAGCCTTCCATGCTCGAAATCATCTAATGCCTTCACATAAAGCTCCTCAGCATGAGCCGACTCAATAGTGTCGTTTATCAATTCGCTGTCATTGAAACTCCGGCTGAACTTCACGATGGACGGACTCACGAAGATGTCGCGCTCATTTATGGTGCTGCTCAGCGACATCCCCTCAAGACTTCGACAGCGGCTAAGCGCAACATAAGCCTGACCTCCGCTGAAAGCTCCATGCCCCATGTCGATATTAACGTTGCTGAATGTAAGTCCCTGGCTCTTGTGGATGGTCAAAGCCCACGCAAGACGCACCGGCAACTGCTGGAAACTGCCAAGTTCCTTTTCAATGACCTTGCGTTTCTCTTCGTCAAACTCGTACTTTATGTTTTTCCAGATGGCAGGCTCCACCACATGCTTCTCGCCGTTGTCAAGCTCCACCATTATAGTTTCCTCATTGATGTTATATATCTTCCCCAAAGTGCCGTTGACCCAACGTTTGTCCACATCATTTTTGATAAACACTATCTGTGCGCCCACTTTCAGGGTAAGTTCTTTCGATGTGGGAAGGCTGTTTTCAGGAAAGTCCCCTTGAATTTCTCCCACAAAAGTCACCGGCGCGCTCTTCAATGCGTCAAGCCGCGCATCGTTTATCGAATCCACCTTATCACGGGTGGTGGCTAAGGTGATGCGCATTTCGTCACGCTCGGCATCATCGCCGCTCACTTTGGAATTCAACAGCTTTATATCATCCTTGGTAGGCGCTCCCACCCTCACCCGGTCAAGCAACGAGATAAATCGGGGGTCAGTCTGCCTGTACACTTTCTTCAATTCTATCGACACTATCTCAGTGCTTTTGAACACCTCGGCATTGAAAAAATAAGGCTGCGGATAATAACGCGACAAGACATCACGCATGTCGCCCGTCACCACCGGTTCAAGCTGGAATAGGTCACCTATAAAAAGCATCTGTTTCCCTCCGAACGGTTCACGGCGGTTATTGGAATAAAACCGAAGCAGTTTGTCGATAAAGTCGATTATGTCAGCCCTGACCATGGATATCTCATCAATAATCACAAGGTCAAGTTCTTTAAGCAGCTTACAGAATTCCCTCCCGTACTTCATCCTTGAACGCAGATGCTTGTAGTCAAACTCGGGATCATCTTTCAGCAACGGCTTAAATGGAAGCTTGAAAAACGAATGCATAGTGACACCGCCCACATTCACGGCAGCGATTCCGGTGGGTGCAAGCACAACATAATTTTTAGTCGTGTTCTCGCATATATATTTCAGGAATGTGGATTTACCTGTCCCTGCCTTACCTGTCAGGAACACAGACTGGCGAGTAAAACGGACAAGATTCCACACATTCTGAAATTCAGGATTGTCAAGGTCAATATTACTTTTTCCCATATACAAAGGTTCTTCAATGAGGAGAAGAACTGATGTTTAACAGCGAAGGGTGGTCCCATTTATATAAGATGAGAACACCCTTCAACATTATAATCGACACTAATTCTTAAAAGCGGTAACCGAGAGTGAGCACTACGTGATTATCGTTGCTCACGATTGAAGCCGAAGGCGAACCTTGCAGCACAGCGCCATTCTCTATAATCGGAGAAAACGCATGGTAAGTGGACTCACGGTGCTTGTTCACATAGGCAAGGTCAGCATAGAAAGCTCCGAAACGATATCCGAGACCTGCGGTTATGTAGCGTGTAGTGCGGTCCAGATTATAGTAAGGAACTGTACCTGCAGTCCACACGACCACTTGATCATCGGCAACTTCCTGCTTCACCGGCGATGACTCATAGACATAGCCTGCGCGAAGGCTGAACTGCGGAGTGACACGGTATTCAGCACCCACTCTAAGGATGTTGGTTCCTTTATAATAAGTTTTCACATCATGGGTCACATCCTCGTATTCGTAACCGTCCACATCCGATATCTGCATGGTATTGTTGCCGCGGTACTCGTAGTCCACGCTAATGATACCCTGCGAACCGATGACTCCGGCAGCACCCACCATCAACCGCCACGGAGTGCGCATGTGGTAGTCATTCCAGCCGTCCCTTCCCTCGTTTGTCTGAAGGTCGGTATTGTTGGGCTGCGCTATATTGTCGTAGAAAGCATCCGAATCATTGGGACGGTAAGCGTAGTCAATCGATGCCCAGTAGGTATCGGTCATCTGATACCATGTGGGAGTGTGAACAGCAAAACCTAATCGGAATTCATTAATGGGCTTGAATATCAATCCGAATTTCAGATTAAAACCGGAGCCGTTGGAGTTCAGATAGTTGGTAAGCCTGTAGTCAGCCTGACCGGGCACTATATAATAATCGCCTGAACCGTCACATGACTGAGCCGCTATGTGGGCATTGTCAAGGTTCTCCTCGTAGTAGCTCACCTGAGTATAATTCATGTCAGTGATGCCTATACCGAGACCCCAATATACCACATTGCTGAGATTACCGCCGAAAGTGATGTTATATTCATCGGTGTACCCCTTTTCACGCATATGGAAATAAGCTGAACCGGTGGTGTTGTCCCCCATAAGTCCCTGATAGGAATTAGAGCTTGTGGGATTTATGACATAACCCTGATAGCCGAGAATACTCAACCACGGAGCATTGCCGTCAAGATAAGGATTGAACGAATCCCCTAACTGCATGTCGCCCTCAGGCACTCCGTCACTGTTGGTGATGGCAGCTATATAGTTGCTCAATGAAGCTCCGCCGTTACCCACCGACTGCAATGAAGCGATAGATCCTGTGTACATGCGGTCAAAAGAGTTCATGCGGGCATAGTTCGCGCCCCATGAGAAGAACGGCATTACATCATTATTCAATCTTATAGACCCGACATAACCGAAATTATTGACATTGAATTTAGTTTGAGTCTCATCAGTCTTCACACTACGGTCACTTGCCGTGGATTTCTGGGAATTGAGGTCAAAAGTAATTCCAAGTTCCGAACTACGGTAGATGCCGATACCACCGGGATTGTGGTTTATAGCCGAAATGTCGCCTCCGAGAGCAGTGAAAGCACCGCCCATGGACATGTAACGCGCCGTACCGCGCAATTCTTCGTGAGACAGATTAGCAACGTCAACAGCTGATTGCGCCATTCCCATAACGGGGATGTATATAGCCGACAGTATAAATAATGATTTTTTCATCTCTCTTTATTTACAATAATTTAATATCTACTTAAAGTGTATTCAATTATCGACGACCTCCTCTATGAGAGCCGCCTCCGCCGCCTCCACCACGTGAACCGCCAAATCCACCTGTATTGCCGCTGCCGCGACTTGGATTAGAGAAGGAGCCGTTGTTACGGTTGGTCGAATTATTATAGTTATTATAAGTATTGTTGTTGCGATTATTGCGGTTACCGGTAGTGCGGTTGTATCCGTTGTTGCTGTTGTTGTTATTGTTGTTTGACGGAACGTAAACCGGACGACCTGCGTTATTGGTATTTCCACCGGGACGATAGTTGCCTGACGAACCTGAGCCGGGACGGAAATTGCCCACACTGCCGTTATTGTATCCTCGGTTACCGCCAAGACCGGTATTGCCGTTCACACGGTGGCTTCCAAGACCGGTATAACCATTTCTTACACCGACGGGACGACGACCGTTAGGAGCATAGTCGCCACGGCTGGTCCATGCCCAACCGGGACCCCAGCCCCAAGATGGTCCCCAACCGGGTCCCCATCCCCATGACGG
>DAAL01000220.1:695-4922 GCA_001701065.1 Bacteroidales bacterium GP4 | reverse complement strand
TTCAAGATTTGCAATAATTTACTGAATTTTAGTAAAATTATTGTTGAAAAGCCCTGATTTGAACAAAATATAGAGTATATTTGCTATTCTTAAATATTCACTTTTTATTCTGAGAAAAAATATATGGGTAAAGAACTTAAGATATTTTGCAAAAACCTGGGAGAATATGTGGACTTTGAGGGCGGCGCAACACTCATGGAGATTTACAACACGCTGTCCCACCGCATCCCGGAAGTGCCCATCTGCGCGCATGTAAATAACAAAACCGAGGACATGCAGTTCCCGCTGTTTGCCCCCAAGCAGGTTGAGTTCCTGACCCGCAACAGCCCCTCCGGAAGGCGAGTGTACGTGCGTTCTCTGTGCATGATGCTCTACCGCGCCATTGTGGCTCTTTATCCCGGTTGTAGGCTCGTGATAGAGCATTCGGTGTCAAGAGGTTACTATTGCCGGCTGATAGGCGATGTGCAGGTGACCGACTATGTTATCAACAATCTCAAAACCTACATGAGAGAGTTGGTCAACCGCGACCTCCCCTTCGAGCGCAAAGAGCGTCTGACTTCCGATGTCATAAAGATATTCAAACGCCAGGGCTTGGACGACAAGGTGAAGCTGCTCGAATCATTGCATGAACTCTACACCGTCTATTACCGGCTTGACGGAATATGCGACAGCTATTACGGCAATCTTGCGCCTTCCACTGGGATGCTACCCATCTTCGACCTCGTCCTTTACAAGGAAGGATTCCTGCTCATGAGCTTCGACTCCGAGAACTCCAATGTTGCGGCATCGCCCGTGGTGCAGGAGAAGCTTTACAACGCCTTCACTGACTATCTGGCTTTCAACCGAGTAATAGGAGTGGACGATGTGGGCGACCTCAACGAAGCTGTCAGCCACCACGAGACACCCATGCTCATCAATGTGGCTGAGGCTCTGCACGACAAGAAGATAGGACGAATATCCGACGAGATTTCTCAACGCTACGAAGCCGGCGGAGCAAGGATTGTGCTGATAGCAGGTCCGTCGTCGTCAGGAAAAACCACGTTCTGCAAACGCCTTGCCATTCAGCTCATGACCAACCTCCTTGAGCCCAAAATGATATCGCTCGACGATTATTTCATCGACCGTGAACACACCCCGCGCGACGAGTCGGGCGACTACGACTACGAATCGCTCTATGCGCTCGACCTCGACACATTCAACAAGGACCTCACCAACCTCCTCGCCGGAAAAGAAGTGTCGCTTCCCACCTACAACTTTGAACTGGGACAACGCATCTACAAGGGCAAGAAACTGAAACTCAACGACAACTCAGTACTGATAATAGAAGGCATCCACGGGCTAAATCCCGAACTCACATCCCATATACCTCCCGAGATGAAGTATATGATATATGTGTCGGCGCTCACCACACTCTCAATCGACGACCACAACTGGGTCCCGACAACCGACAACCGACTGCTGCGCCGCATAATCCGCGACTACAAATACCGCGGAACTTCGGCAGTGGAGACCATACGCCGATGGCCGAGCGTACGCAGAGGCGAGGAAAAGTGGATTTTCCCCTATCAGGAAAACGCCGATGCCATGTTCAACTCCTCCCTGATATTCGAGCTTGGAGTGATGAAGAACTTCGCGCTTGAAATTCTTTCGAGCGTGCCGCGCGACCGCGCCGAATACGCCGAGGCTTACCGACTCATGAAACTGCTGAGCTACGTAAGCCCTATTACCGACAAGAACATACCCTCCACATCGTTGCTGAGGGAGTTCCTCGGCGGCTCATCGTTCCATTACTAACGGACCGCCAATCCCCCCGGCGAGGGAACCCTAATGAGTTTAAAAATGTTATAGTATTTTAACCCAACTAATTCGAGATATGAGAAATTTTAGAAGCCAATATCTTTTAGGCTTGATAGCCATAGGAATCGCCATGATGTTCAGCGGTTGCGGCAAGGAGAAAGCTTTGATGGAGACCATTCCTGCATCAGGCGGCCCGGTTGCATCCATCAACGCCGAAAAGTTCATCGATGCGCTTGAAGGACAGAAGTACGGAGGCACACTTACTGCCGATTCCACGTTCACGCTCTTCCTTGACAATATATCGCCGGGCGTGCGGCCCTACGTGCGCACACTCCTCACCACTCCGGCTATCGACCGCCGGTGCATAGCCGCGTTTTCGCCCTCGCAGGTCGAGGGAGGAGTTAATCTGCTCTCGTTCCTGCATTACTCTGACATCATCGTGTCATTCATCGTTAAGGACGAGTCCATGCTCACCCTCCAGTTAGGGGTAAAGGACGCTCAGGATGTGTCAGGATTCAAAGCCTATCAACTCAACGGCGGCGTGATGCTCATAAAGGACAACCAAGGGTGGCTGCTTAACGACGACATGGACGCGGCGGCGGGAAAGATTTCGGCTCAGCTTGATCTTGCGGCATCATCATCGGTAGCATCCGTAAAGGGCATTAACGAGTTCATGGAAAGCACTGACGACATCGTGAGGATGATAGTGCCGGTGAGCACTGACACTCCCGAAGGATGGACTTGCGTGTCGCTCGACCTCAACGACCGACACAGCGACGTGGAGATTGACGCTAAACTTCTCGACCTGAACGGAAAAAAGATACCGTTTGACAAATATATGCGCGACATTGACCCCAAATTGCTCGCTTACCTTGCGCCCACCGACATTGTGACATTGGGCGTAGGGCTTCGCGGCGACACTGACTGGGACGCGGTGTTCCGTTACATCCAGTCGGTATTCCCCATGTCGTTCAAGCAAAGGGCATTCGCCGGTATATTGCAGACCTATCTAAAGCGCATTGACGGCACTGTCCTCATCTCAGCCGGACCCGGCGGTTCATCAGCTGACTTCAATCCCTCTCATATAAGCTTCTTTGTGGCTATTCAGCTTAAGTCGGACCAAGCCAAGGCTACCCTGGACGATATAGAAGGAATAATAAAAATGACCGGTCTTCCCTCAGTGAAGAAGGACAAAGAGATAATAGTGCAGCCTAAAAACGACGAAATCCCGTCGTTCACCGCTAAAATGCTCGACAGCAAGTGCCTTGTCGTAACCAACCGCTCTCTCGACCAGCTTGGCAACAATGTGGCTGCCGACGTGATGNNAGGGATTGAAGTCAGCTGATGAACCATGAAAGGCAACTCCATAGCCGTGTGGACCAATATACCCAAGGATTTCGCCGAGAACGCCTACGGCGGCCCCGGACTGAAATGCAAGATTGAAGTGGAATCGGAATTTGAGATGGAACTTGGCTTCAACGACCCCTCGCTTCCATTCATCGAGCAGATCATAAAAGCATTTTCTCCCGACCAGGCTCCCGTGAGCGCGCCCCGCGCCGTTCCCGACCCTGAGAACGACTTAGGCTTTACCCCAATTGACGTTGTGAAATGATGGTTATCGACTCGATAGAGATGCGCGATGTGGTCCCTAAAGTATTCGCTCAGGAAGGCGCATGGGACCATGAATCGCAAGTGTGGAAAACCAGTCTTAAATTTACACGTCCCGGGCTATACATGATTGAAGCCGAGTCCGGCACCGGAAAATCATCGTTGTGCGCTTACATCTACGGCGCACGTGACGACTATGAGGGTCAAATCCTGTTTGACGGCAGGGACATCCGCACATTTTCCATTGCCGACTGGTGCTCGATACGAAGAGAGGCAATAGCTTTCCTGCCGCAGGACATGAAACTGTTTCCGGAACTGACCGTAAGAGAAAACATCGAAATCAAAAACCGCCTTACCCGGCACAAATCGCCCTCCGACATCAAGAGGATGCTTGAAACTCTGGAGATTGACAACAAGCTTGATGTGCCGGCGAGGTTCCTCTCCATCGGGCAGCAGCAGAGAGTGGCTATCGTGANNAGGGCGCTTTGCCAGCCGTTCCGGTTCATTCTCCTCGACGAGCCTGTGAGCCATCTCGATCGGCGCAACAACGATGTCGTGTCGCAACTCATCATCATGTAATCACGGTTGATGAAAGNNGCGACGCGGCGGTCATAGCCACCTCGGTGGGATATGGGATAAATATTGAATTTGAAAATCATCTTGCATTATAGTGAAAAATGTAGTTTGGCGCTTGCTCAGGAAGAACATAAGCGCATCACAACTTATAGGTTACTCCGTAGCCAATCTCGTGGGGCTGTCGATAATACTCACCGCGCTGCAGTTCTACCGTGATGTCAACTCGGTGTGGCAACGCGAGGACTC
>DAAL01000220.1:0-598 GCA_001701065.1 Bacteroidales bacterium GP4 | reverse complement strand
GCAAGATGATTTTCAAATTCAATATGGGTGAGTTCACGGCATCGGCGTTTAACGTGTCAGCCACCGTGGAGATGGGCGGACAGGGCATGAGCACCGCCCTGTTTTTCGAGTCCATCCCGTCGGAGTTTTTCGATGTCGTGCCGCAGGACTGGACATTCAACCCCGATGACCCGTTCATCCCCGTCATAATCAGCAAGGATTACCTTTCGCTCTACAATTTCGGCTTCGCCGCATCACGGGGACTTCCGCAGCTGAGCGAGGCTATGATAGGGATGATTCCGCTGAGAGTGTCAGTCAGCGGCAACGGAAGCCAGCAGTGGCTCCCTGCCCGCATTGTGGGATTCTCCTCGCGTCTTAACACAATAGCCGTGCCGGAAGAATTTATGACCTGGGCTAACGAACGGTTCGGCGAAGAACAGTCCGACCCCTCGCGCGTCATCGTGGAGGTAAAGAACCCCGGCGACCCGGCTATCGACACTTATCTTAAGGAACATGACCTTGAACGGGCTGGCGAAGGCAACAACCGCTCATCCTATTTCTTCACCATATTCACCGTGGTAGTGGTGGCTGTGGGTGTAGTCATCAGCGCATTGGCGTT
>DAAL01000012.1:21049-28056 GCA_001701065.1 Bacteroidales bacterium GP4 | reverse complement strand
TTCATCAACACCGTAGCCGATACCGGCGCAGTATGCGAGTGCTTCGGCCTCGGTGTCGAAGCATTCAGGTTCGTTGAAGTAGATGGTATCGTCGGAGTTGAGATATTCATTGAAGCCCTCGATGTCGCCGTCAATAACGAAGTACACAAGAGATTTCATTAAGTTCCCTGCCCAGCATCAACCATAGAAACTATTGAAATAGTTGGCTTACCTGGCAAATTATCGACTTGACAGAATTGGATTTTCGGAGAGGATTCTATTGAAATGCAATTATCACTATTATCGTTCACTGTAAATTTTCGATGAAAGTTATAACTTTTGACTCCCAACATAAGTGCAAATTTCTGATAATATTGGTTAGAAAAATCTTTCTCCATACCATCGATAAGGAGTTTATAAAATTTTTCTATAGCTTGCTGATTTACCCAACTACGTCTATTTATTTGGAATAAATGTGCATTCCTGAGAGAATTAACAATAAAGCCATCTGGCTTTATTACATTTGAAAGCGCAGATGCTGAGAACTTCAAAATTTGCAAACATTCCTTGCGCTTATCTACGTCAAGTATAATTTTCCCTTGCAAGACTAATATTTCCTCAAGTAGTTCTTCGTCTATTGTATCTTGATAGAGTTTTGAAGTTAATGTTTCACCAAATAGAGGGAATAAAAGAATGTATGAAAGCAATTCAGCTTTACATGCCGGAAAATTGATTCTAATTGGGAATTTATGTGAAACGTATTCCGTAGTAAGTAAAACTGTTTTTATTTCCTCTACTGTAACATCGGCATTAAATTTAGAAAGAAAAGTTCTAAGCGTATTTTCATCGGGTGCATAATTGTTGAAAGCAATGCAAAATATAAGACCTTTTATGAAATAAAATCGCTCAAGTTTTTCTCTCTCAGAGATTAGGTCAATATAATTAATAAATTTTTTTGATGACAATGCCATCGAAATCTCTTTAAATTCAATTTCGGAAATCGGGACATTGTCAGCCGATAAAATGGAATAGTCAGTTGCATTAAACCGTACCAACCAATACGCTTGATTATTGCATAGAATTATATCACAAGTATCAACAAATCTATGTGTATAAAAACCTATATGTGACCTAACTGAGTTTGGGTCTGATAGTTTATATTCTTTTTTTATATATTCTATCAGATTATCTTTACATATAACATGAACTGTTTCATCGTTCATATCTTGAATGTTTCCCCAAACATTACCATTTACGCCAGATAATGCTACAAAATACCCTTCTGCTTTGGGATTTGTATTTTGTAATTGATGTAATTTACCAAGGAATTTAAGCCAATGATTCATATTACAAGGGGTTGTATATGCCTTGCATTCTGCCATCACTGGAATTGTCAGAGAACTTTCTGTGTCCAATACTTTTTCAGCAGTAACATCATATTCACTTCCTCCTTTTTTGACAACATTACATGTAGAATTTAATAGACCAAATTCTTCAAATAGTCTTTGGCAAAATCTTTCAAGCTGTGCTCCCTTAGATTCTGTCGTAGTACCTATAATTAGTAAGTCCATAACGCTGATTCTAAAATATGGATAAACGGTAGGTCTTCTGATTCACTGCTGCGGAGAGGGAAACGCTCGACCGGGGCGCGTTTATCAACACCGAAACCGATGCCGGAACAGAACGCGAGAGCCTGTTCCTCGGTGTCGAAAGTTTCAGGTTCGTGAAAGATGATGGCATCGTCGGCGTCAAGATACTTTTTGAAACCGTCGATATTTCCGTCCTTGATGAAACTTATTAAGATAGGGTCGTCTATGACATAAACTTTTACTGACATAATGAGCAGATTTGAGGTTGTTTTCCGAAAACAAAATTACAAAAAATCTGCGATAAAGCAGTTATACACGCCTGATTATCTTCCCTCAATCAATGATTTACTATATCCGACATCCTCATATTTGGTTTGGTTCGGGCTTTATATATGCCCGACTAAACCTGAACCAATCAATATATAGGCTGGGCAAAAGAAAAGCCAAACACCGGAAATCCACCGATCCAAAGAAAGACACACCCTTATTATTTTCTTTTGACTCGTCATTGTCTATTTGGATACGGAAACTCGTCGATTTCCAATTCCTCGGCTATAGTTTGAACACAGAATTTGAATACAAGAGCATGAACACAGGGGTCGGACATTGGTGGCTGAAACGAGTTGGCGCCGAGTTGTGTTCAGATTTGTGTTCAAGGCAAAAGAAAAAGCAGCTACGAGAGGATTCGTAACTGCTTGATTTCTAATTAGTGGTCCCACTTGGGCTTGAACCAAGGACTCCCTGATTATGAGTCAGGTGCTCNNTGCTCTAACCAACTGAGCTATGGGACCGGCAATGAGCGCATCTCAATTGCTTTTGCGGTGCAAAGATAGTAACTTTTTTATTGCTGTGCAACATTTTTGCTATTTTTTAGTATAATGATTAACTTTGTATCCGATTTAGAATAAAATATACATCGATGCGCATAGATATTTTGACAGTTTTGCCTGAGATGCTCGATTCTGCACTCAATTGTTCCATTCTTAAGCGGGCTCAGGATAAGGGGCTTGTGGAGATAGTGGTGCATAATCTCCGTGACTATACGACCGACAAGCATCGTAAAGTGGATGATTACCCTTTTGGCGGTGAGGCAGGGATGGTGATGAAGATTGAACCGGTGGACCGCGCTATTTCACATCTTAAGAGCCAACGTCAATATGACGAGGTTATTTTTACCTCGCCCGACGGGGAGCAGCTTACGCAGCCGATGGCAAATAGACTGTCGATGCTTGAAAATATAATTATCCTGTGTGGACACTACAAAGGTGTTGACTACCGCATACGCGAGCACTTAATCACCCGTGAAATAACTATAGGTGATTATGTCCTTACAGGGGGCGAACTGCCTGCGCTCGTAATCACGGATGCTGTGGTGCGACTGATTCCCGGTGCGATAGGCGATGAGCAGAGCGCATTGTCCGATTCGTTTCAGGACAATCTGCTTGCTCCACCAATATACACGCGTCCTGCCGAATATAATGGCTGGCCTGTGCCTGACATATTGCTGTCAGGGCATGAAGCGCGTATTGATCAGTGGAGGCATGAGCAGTCCATTGAGCGCACTCGGCGTTTGCGTCCGGGGCTAATAGCAGATATTTTGTAAAAAAATATAGAGAATGTATAAGATTGAAGTTCAGAGGTATTATTCTTTTTGTTGCAGTGAAAAGAGTAATCAGCTTAGAAAAATTTAAGCAGTAATTAAACTTTTTTAGGCGAGCAATGTTATAATAGTACATAGCAAAATTACTTTTTCCATTGCAAGAAATGTGATAATGATTGGTTTATTATCAAGTGAGGAGATACCGGGAGGCATCTCCTCCTTATTTTTATATGCGGGCGGAATTCTTTTTTGTTAATTTAACATTTTACTTTGAGCGGTAAACATAGTCTAATAATATGTAACCACTGAAGATAGAAGTTACTTATATAGAACTGAAAAAATTTAAAGAATTTCTAAACTTTTTTTAGCGGTTAATGTTATAATAGTACATAGCAAAATTACTTTTTCCATTGCAAGAAATGTGATAATGATTGGTTTATTATCAAGTAAGGGGATGCCGGGAGGTATCTCCTTACTTACGTTATATAGTGTCGATTCATAGAAAAAGCAATAGCCGCCGATGGAAATCCATCGACGGCTATTATAGCGTTTTGTCTTTAAGTGAGGGCTATGCGTTAAGCTTAGCTTGAATGGCTTTAGTGGCTTCTTCGTAGCCAGGCTTTTCAAGGAGAGCAAACATGTTGCGCTTGTAAGCCTCAACACCGGGCTGGTTGAACGGATTCACACCAAGGATGTAGCCTGATATTCCACAAGAAAGCTCGAAGAAATAGATGAGTTGACCGAGATACTCTTCGGAAAGTTCAGGAATGGTGATTTTGAGGTTTGGAACTCCGCCGTCCACATGGGCGATGCGGGTGCCAAGTTCAGCCATTTTGTTGACTTTGTCCACATGCTTACCTGCGATATAGTTAAGACCGTCAAGATTAGCGTCGTCCGAAGGAATTATAGTGGAGTGCTTGGGCTTTTCAACCGAGATTACAGTTTCAAAGATAGTGCGTTCACCTTCCTGAATCCATTGACCCATGGAGTGGAGGTCAGTAGTGAAGTCAACGGCAGCAGGGAAAATGCCCTTGCCGTCCTTGCCTTCGCTTTCGCCGTAAAGCTGTTTCCACCATTCGCCGAAGTAGTGGAGTTTTGGATTGTAGTTGACAAGTATTTCGATTTTCTTGCCAGCCTGATATAGAGCGTTACGGGTGGAAGCATAAGTCAAGCAGATGTTGTCATGGCTTGCTTTGAGGGTGTCATGCTGCATGTCGATTGCACCTTTCATAAGAGCCTTGATGTCGAATCCTGCCACTGCGATGGGAAGAAGCCCCACCGGTGATAGCACAGAGAAGCGACCGCCTACATTGTCGTCGATTATGAAAGTGCGGTAACCTTCTTCAGTGGCAAGCTGACGTAGCGCGCCGCGCTTGGCATCGGTTATAGCCACAATGCGTTTGCCTGCTTCAGCCTTACCCACTTGAGCTTCAAGCTGCTCTTTGAGCAAGCGGAAAGCGATGGCGGGTTCAGTGGTTGTGCCTGATTTAGAGATTACAATGATGCCAAATCTCTTGTCCTTAAGGAATTCCTGCAATTCATGCAGATAGTCCTCGCCTATGTTTTGACCGGCAAACAAAACTTTAGGATTTCCGCCGGTTACGGGAGCGTAAGCGTCAAAAGAGTTGCTGAGTGCCTCAATGACTGCTTTCGCGCCAAGATAAGAACCGCCTATGCCTACCGATACAACATAGTCGCATGAATTGCGCAAGTCGTTGGCTACGGCTATAATCTCATCGAGGTGGTGCATGGGAGTACGCTCGGGAAGGTCAAGCCATCCAAGAAAATCATTGCCTGCGCCTGTGCCGCCCTTTACTGTTTCGAGCGCCTTGGCTCCGACACCGTTTTCAATCTCTTGGATTTCCTTCAATGGCACTGTTTGGAGCGCCGAATTGATGTTTACCTGAATCTTTTTCATTGTTTATTAGGAGTTAAATGTAGTCATTGTTTATGAAAATTCATTGCTCATCTTTTCTATTGCTTCCGCCGGTTTCTGATTGCAATAAAGGATATTGTACACTCCGTCGAGAATAGGCATCGGCACTTTGAAATGCTGATTGATTTCATGGATGCACTTAGTGCCGTAATATCCTTCCGCCACCATCTCCATCTCCATCATGGCACGTTTCACAGGACATCCCCTGCCAATCATAGAGCCGAAATTGTGGTTGCGCGAGAATCGGGAATAGGCGGTCACGAGCAAGTCGCCAAGATAAACGGAATCGCATATCTGTCGTTGTCCGGGCACGATTGCCTCGATAAAGCGTTCCATCTCTCGTATTGCGTTGGACAAGAGAATTGCCTGAAAATTGTCGCCGGCTTTCATGCCGTGGATGATGCCTGACACGATTGCATACACATTTTTCAGCACGCCGGCATACTCGATGCCCTGTACGTCAGATGACACGAAGGTCTTCATCGCTTTACCGTTGAGGTAGCCTGTGAACTGAATGGCAAGGTCCACATCGTTGCAAGCCACAGTGAGGTAGCTTAATCTTCCCAATGCCACTTCCTCGGCATGGCAAGGTCCTGACACTACGATGATGTGGTCATGGGAAATGTGGAAACGATGGGACATGTAGTCGCTTATAAGTTCGTTCTCATCGGGAATTATGCCCTTGGTGGCGATGATTATATATTTCTGCGAGATGTCCACCGACAGTTTTTCAAGATGAGCCTTGAAATAGGGCGACGGCATAGCCATCAACAGAGTGTCAGCGGAGTTGCAGGCTTCGTTTATGTCGGAATAAAAATTGATTCTGTCAATGGGAAATTCCACATCAGACAGGTAGGCGGGATTGTGTCCGAGCCGATTAAACTCGTCGATACGGTCCTGCCTACGCATATACCATGCTATGTCACTGCAGTTGTGCAGCAACAGTTTGGCTAATGCGGTAGCCCATGATCCACCGCCCATAACGGCTATTTTGCCCGGAAACACGGGAGTATTATTCATAACTATTTATTTTCAGCACTTGCTATCCATCCTTTGATATCGTCTTGTGACGGATTCTTCAAGTCCAGTTTAAATTTTTTATTCAATCCGCACAGGTCTTGGAACACCTTTCCCGGATTGGCGCCTGCGAGTGATGCGACGGTCATAAATCCTGCTTTCTGAAGGGGTGCGACCCATTCGGCAGGAACTCCTATTGCAGTGTAAGCTTCCTCCTTGTCACGTTGTTGAACCTTTTCGGGGCGCATCTGCGGGAAGAGCAAAACTTCCTGTATAGTGGTCTGTCCGGTCATCAGCATCACCAAACGGTCCATACCGATACCCATTCCCGATGTGGGAGGCATACCGTACTCCAGAGCGCGGATGAAGTCCTTGTCGATAATCATGGCTTCGTCATCACCCTTTTCAGCTAAACGCATTTGCTCCACAAAACGTTCATACTGGTCAATCGGGTCGTTAAGCTCAGAATAAGCGTTGGCAAGTTCCTTTCCGTTCACCATAAGCTCAAAACGTTCAGTTAGCTCCGGATTGTTGCGGTGACGCTTAGTGAGCGGCGACATTTCGATGGGGTAGTCAATGATAAATGTTGGCTGGATATAATTGCCTTCGCACTTTTCGCCGAATATCTCATCGATGAGCTTGCCTTTGCCCATAGTGTCGTCAACTTCTATGCCGAGTTTCTTGCACACATCCATCAGTTCAGCTTCGCCCATTCCGGTGATGTCGATTCCGGTGTGCTCCTTGATGGCATCAATCATTGTAATGCGTTTAAACGGAGCCTTGAAGCTGATTACGTTGTCGCCCACTTTGACTTCGGTGCTGTCGTTGACTTCGGTGCAGATGCGTTCAAGCATCTTTTCGGTGAAGTCCATCATCCAGTTGTAGT
>DAAL01000012.1:0-21011 GCA_001701065.1 Bacteroidales bacterium GP4 | reverse complement strand
GGTGCGGTCCATACCTTCATTGCGGAAGTTCTTTGAGAACTCGTACACACCCTCGAAACCACCCACGATAAGGCGTTTCAGATACAATTCATCGGCAATGCGCAGATACAATGGAATGTCGAGCGCATTGTGATGGGTGATGAACGGGCGTGCAGCGGCTCCGCCGGGAATGGATTGCAGGATAGGTGTCTCCACTTCCATGTAGCCGTTTTCGTTGAAATAGTTGCGCATGGAGTTGAACACTTTGGTGCGCTTGATGAATATTTCTTTCACTTGGTCGTTCACCACGAGGTCCACGTAGCGGCGGCGGTAGCGCAGTTCCGGGTCGTCGAAAGCATCGTAAGTCACTCCGTCCTTCACTTTTACTATGGGAAGAGGACGCAACGACTTGCTCAGAACGGTAAGCTCTTGTGCATGGACTGAGATTTCGCCTGTCTGGGTGCGGAACACGAATCCTTTGATTCCTACAAAGTCGCCTATGTCGAGCAACTTCTTGAAAACTATATTGTAAAGATCTTTATTTTCACCGGGACAGAGGTCATCGCGGTTCACATACACCTGAATTCTGCCTTTTGAGTCCTGAAGCTCCATGAAGGAAGCTTTTCCCATGATGCGGCGGGTCATGATACGTCCGGCTATGCACACTTCCGGGTGTGACTCATCGTCAGTATAAGTTTCTTTGATTTGGGTGGTGTAAGCATTTACAGGATAGAGAGGTGCGGGGTAGGGGTCAATGCCTAAACGGCGCATTTCGTCGAGGCTGCCACGTCTTACTATTTCTTGTTCGCTAAGTTCAAGTATGTTCGTTGCCATATCTATAAGGTAATTTTTATTTCCAATTGTCACTTTGTCAAATATTTGCAAAATTAATCATTTCCCACGACATAAGCAACTCGATTTCGTCATTCACCCTCAAAAGAATCATGCTTGGCAGATAGTGATAATCGGTCAAGAAAAGACCTCGGAGTTAACTAAAATCAGCAAGAACCATCCGATTTTATGTGGTCCTTGCTGATTTACTATTGAAAATTTGATATTTAGCTTGATATTGTACTATTTAATTGTAATCTTTCGAGTAGTTCCGTCATGAAAACGCAGAATGTAAATGCCGGAATTCAAAGTGCCGTTAATCTCGTTCCAACTCTTACCATGGAATACACATACTCCTGAGGGGGAGAATACATCGCAAGGTTCATTATTTCTGTCGCTTTGTGAAATTTCGGCATCATCTATTCCTGAGAAATCAATTTCAACAATATTCGTGAAATCCTTCCATACTTGTGCAGACTCATAAGCGGATTTACTTCCTTTAGGCACATACAAAGTTCCATTGTCAAAACACTGGGTAGAATTAAAAGTTCCAATCTCAGAATTAAAAACAGGTGGTACATTATTTAATGATGTCACAGTTTTTAGATTATAATTGCCAAACATAAAGTTGTCACCAATATTTCTCACGTTCACCGGTATGGTTATGCTTTCTAATCCGCATATTTTCAAAACATTAGATCCAATGCCAACAATAGAGGATGGCAGCAATATCGTTTTGAGCCTTCTTATTTCCCAAAAGGAAGATGCCGGGAGAATATTTTTTTCTTGGGTAGGATGAATATAATCTCCATATTGTGAGTTGTTTTCTGCCGAACATTCTTCAATAATTACATCCGAGATGTCCAAAGAACATAATGATTGAAAATAATCATTTATATACCAAAAATCATAGGCATTCAGTTTCCCTTTTATTGTTAAGGATTCAATTCTTGCGGCATCCTCTTTTGATATTTTTTCAGATAAAGAACCGGCGTTATCGATAATTACCTCTTCTTCTTTAATGGGAATAATGTAAGAAGATGATATTTTATATTCATTCTCATGAGTTCTAAAGAAACCAATTATCTCATTTTTCTCAATTGATTGGATATAAAGTCGGTTAATCATTTCTCCACTGAAATAATCATTTACAGAAAAAATGATTGATTTTCCTTCTATGACATCCTTTGGCGTAATTTTGAAATGTAAGGTGCTGTTCTTGTTTATGTTAAATGTCTGATTGTTAGAATAAGATTCCCATTTGGAGTTTTCCTCATACCATCCGCGCATAAGCTCAATATTTAAAGCCGGGTCAATGTCCAGAATAACTGTTGAAGCATCTACTTCGTTCCCTTTTACTGGAGCCCAGGAAGGAGCATCGAGAGAACCTAACACAAGTTTCCATTCTGTATCCCCTTCATAGCGTGTCACTACATGTACTTTATCGGTTGAAGATAGATTGTCCAAATGGCTTACAACATCTACTGCGTCCATAGATGGACAAAGTGTACGTCCGTATCCTACCGGTTCGATTTCTCTTTGAGCCCATAGAATTTCTTTAATCTCCTCATTATCACTAACAATTGCATATCCGTATTCACCGGCAAATCCTGAAGGTAGGATTAATGAATTTGCACTCAAGTCAAACGGTTGTCCGGGAATGATATTATCTACGCTAATTTTTACTCCTCTTGATTCATCAGGCTCTTCGCCTGCCATATGAAAGTAAGGGGATTGCACATAGGCTCGGGAATATTTATCACCTTTGCTGTTGGGAAGAATATTTATAACCATCGATTGGTTCTGATCGAAGTTGACATATCCTTCCTGAATGTCTCCTAATACATAATATCCATTTCCTGCTCCATCCCAACCAAAATTTTGATGAAATAAGGTTTTGTCCTCATTATAACCGTCGATTATCCATGCATGACCAGCAGTCCAGTCCCCTTGGTCCGCACTATAAATTACCGGATTGTTGTTGTCAATCTGATTTATTAATATTTCAGTCCATTCACTATCGGTAAAATGCTTACGTCCTATTATTTGACAACTTGGGTCTATGTCAAAATATTCCCTTAAAGCTGGAGCTACATCTCTCATGTAAGCCATACTGCCTTCAGTTATAGTTCCATATAACATTTCTACACTTATTCCGGTTGCCAACATTAATTCTGCAACTGCCATTTGTGACGGCTCTGATGAACTCTCATCATAGCTTTTGCTAATCAGTTCCCATTTAAAAGGAGTATCTTCAAAATTGAAGCTTAAATCTTGTCCTCTATATTCATAATGATATTCTCCTTTTCCTGCATTGGGATGATTAAGGTATTCTAAAGCTATAGCCATGGCTGTGGCTACGCAGCCGGTCACACTTTGTTCCCCGTCAAATTTGGGGCATAAAAGATTGTAGGGTGCACCTTGTCCCCAGTTTGCTGTTTCTAATAGAACTTCGTTGCCTGCGCGAGAGATGTTTGATTTGGTCCAAGATGGGTCGGTCGGAGCCGATGGAGGAAGGTTGGTTATCTGATGGGCGTATTCTTTGAGGAGCCATGAAAGCTGAGGGGGAATATTGCCGGTGTCGAGACTCCCTTTGTCGGAATATCCGAGAATCTTAGGTGCACGGTCGTCACCGCTCACAATGACAAATCCCTTATTGTCATCGGCATTAAAGATGTAATAAGGTTGATAGTCGGCAGATACCTTATCGGCTTTTCCGGGAGCGTTCTTCATGGGAACTTTCTTCATTGTTTCACCAATCAGAAATTCTTCAGCAATAGTGGTAGCTTCTCTTTCGGAAATCTGTCGGGCATAACTTGTCGACATGGTGGCAAGGAGGAGTAGCAAAGCAAAACTCTTCTTCATAATAACTACTATGAGCCTAATCCGTCCCTACTTAGACTGCTGCTTTAAGGTTAAAAATAAGACGAGGAACGGCGTTCAGTTTTTCCTGACAAGACATTGCAAAGTGGCTTATATTGTAAAACTGAAGTGCGTCTAAAATAAAAAACGGTGCCAACAGGATGGCAGTGGAGCAAAGATAGTGAAAAATATCGGGTTTTTGCGTAACTTTGCAGCGCAAAACATGATTTTAACCAAAAAGTTGTCAATCAGTGTAAAAAGCTAATATGCGTAGAGCCTTTATTGCGATGACTTGTGCCACAGCGGCACTTTTAGTTTCGGCGGAAGAAACAGTCGATTACCGTCCTGAGATACATGGTGCATTGCGCACACGGTGGGAAATGGATCTTGAAAATGACGCAAGCCGTTTTCAGGTGAGGAATGCCCGAGTGTCGCTTGCCGGGAAAGTGGCTCCGTCCATCGACTATTATGTGCAGACTGATCTATGCGACCGTGGAACGATGAAGATTCTTGACGCATGGGGCAGGATAGCAATAACTGACGGGGTTAAGTTCCAAGCCGGACAGTTCAGGATGCCCTTCGGAGTTGATCCGTTCAGAGGACCAGGCAACTATGTATTTGCCAATCGTTCTTTTATCGGCAATCAGGTGTGTAATGTACGCGCAGTGGGAGCCAAAATCATGTATAAGCCGGGAAAATTACCGCTGAATGTGGAGTTCGGCGCATTTAATCCCACTTCTATTGGCGACCATGAAAAGTGGTGCAAGACTCTTGCCTATGCGGCAAAAGCAAGTTACAAGATAGATAATGTAACATTGACAGCCGGAGTTCAGTCTCTCAGCCCTGACTCGGTGCGAATAAACTTGCTTGACGGATGTGTGTCGTGGACTTCGGGCCGGTGGCTTGTGGAGGGCGAGTATATGAACAAGCATTACACTAACTCCACTCACAAGGCATGCCATGCCTACAGCTTGTACGGCGACTATAAGATGCCTGTGAATGCCGGGGTGTTCAATCAACTGTCGTTTCAGGGACGATGGGACGGAATGACAGCTCACAGTTCGGGCAAAAGAGATCTACAGGAATGGAATGAAGGAGTGCATAAGCTTCCCACAACCGATAATGCACGCAACCGAATAACCATAGGTGCAACATTAAGCCATGTGTACAAGTCGATACATGCCGACGTGAGGATAAACTACGAGAAGTATTTCTATCACCACGATGTAACAGCTGCGCCCGGAAAAGGGGATAAGGTGGTGGCTGAACTGGTGATAAAGTTCTGATTTATTTCTTGAGGTAAAGATAAGTGTGGACGCTTCCCACAAAGAGTGCGCCTCCTGCGATGTTGCCTAATGTTGCCGGAATCAGGTTCAGCCAAATCATGTTCCATGCACTCACTTGCGCGCCTTCAAGGATTCCACAAGGAATGAAGAACATATTGGCGATAGAGTGCTCGTAGCCTAATGCCACAAACGCCATTACCGGCAGCCAGCAGCCAAACATTTTAGCTCCGCTGCTTTTAGCCGAAAGGGCAAGCCATATTGCAAGACACACGCACCAGTTGGCTCCGATACCTTTTATGAATACTGTAAGCCACGGCATCGAGATTTTATATTCAGCAATTTTCACTACTGCTGAATGGTAAGGTTCCGGTGCTGTAAGCCCCACGAGATACACCATTATATAGGTAAACAGAAGGGCACCGATGAAGTTGCCAAGGTAGACAAGCGTCCAGTTGGTGAGCACCTGCCGGAATGAACATTGGCGCATAATCCATGCCGGCATAAGCAGGGCATTGTTGCCGGTGAACAGTTCAGCACCGAGTACCACCACAAGAATCAAGCCGATAGGGAATATGGCACCGCTTAGCAGCTTCTGTAATCCCGGATTGTCGGCAGTGATTCCGGGAAAACCATAACCCAGAATCACCGACATTATCCCTCCGAAGGCTATGTACACTCCGGCAAGGATGGTAAGAACGGCAAAACGGTTGAAATCGCCGCTTTGGAGCGATAGTTTGTTTTTGCCGATATTCAAGGATGCCTGTGCTACTTCAAGCGGGGTCTTTGTTGCCATTGAATACTATTATTTGAAATATATTCTATTACAAATCTTCAAGGATGCGTTTCAGCACCACTTGTGCTGAAATTTCACGGTTTGCAGCTTCGGGAATCACAATGGAGCGCGGACTTTCGATAACATCATCGCTCACAATCATGTTGCGGCGCACCGGCAGACAGTGCATGAAAAAGGCATTGTTGGTCAACGCCATTTTTTCTTTGGTCACAGTCCAGCTGCGGTCAGTGCTGAGGACTTTTCCGTAGTTCGGGTCGGCATAGGCGCTCCAGTTTTTAGCATAAACGAAGTCAGCACCTTCCAAAGCCTTGTCCTGGTCGTACTCAACACGCGCATTACTCACAAATTCCGGAGCAAGCTCGTATCCATGAGGATGGGTGATGATGAATTCATAACCGGTGGCGTTCATCCATTCAGCAAACGAGTTAGGAACAGCCTGCGGCAGTGACTTAGGATGAGGTGCCCATGTCATGACAATTTTGGGGCGTTCCACAGTCTTGTATTCCTCAATGGTGATGAGGTCGGCAAATGATTGGAGAGGATGCCTTGTGGCAGCTTCCATCGAAAACACCGGTCGACCGGAATATCGGATGAATTGATTTATGATTTTCTCTTCGTAATCATCTTTCTTCGATTCGAAGCGGGCGAATGACCTTACTCCTATGACATCGCAGTAGCATCCCATGACAGGAATTGCCTCAAGCAGATGTTCGGGACGGTCGCCGTCCATAATTACCCCGCGTTCAGTCTCAAGTTTCCATGCGCCTTGGTTCACATCGAGCACGATAACATTCATGCCAAGATTCATGGCAGCTTTCTGTGTGCTTAAGCGGGTGCGCAGTGAGGAGTTGAAGAAAATCATGAGCAGAGTGCGGTTCTCTCCAATATGCTTGTAGGCGAAGCGGTTGGCTTTCACTTCAAGAGCTTCCTTTACCGCACCTTTAAGGTCGCCTATATCTTTTACATTGGTGAAATTTCTCATTGTTCAGTTTCTTTAGACGATTCAGTTTTAAAACTTTGGGCGAGGTCCTTAAGGAACAATACCCATGCTGAAGCAGCGACAACAGCTAAAAATATGCATCCTACAAGAATCAACATCTTTGATGGTTTTGATGCTCTCAACGGCACTGTGGCAGGCTGGACAACGGTATAAACCGGGGTCGTTTGCTGTACCTGAGCTTTTGCCATCTGAAGCTGTGTGGCGGTTTGGTTATATAAGTTGAACGCCAAAGAAGCTTCATTTTGTAGACGCTCTGTTTCGGTATTGGCTGAACGTAAAACAATACCTTGGTTACGGTCTACATACTCTGCGTAGCGTTGCTGGGCTTTATGGTACTCGTCACGTGCTTCTTCGTTGAGCTTCTGTGCATATTCAAGGTCATTACGCGCCTTTTCGGTGCGGTAGTCAGTGATATACTCGCGCAATTTTGTGGCTACAGTGTCAGCAAGCATAGCCGACACCATGGGATCCTGCATAGTAGCTGAGAGGGTTATCACCGATGTTTTGCTGTCGACGCTGGCTTGTACACGGCTATTTAATGCATCTACAATCCCGCTTTCGTCAGGAGTGAGATGAAAAGGATTGATTTTACCGTCGCCTTCGGTGTCTTCATCGCTTTTAAAAAGTGACATGATGCCGCCGATAGCTTTGCCCGGGAGCGAAAGAATTGCACTCCACCATGGTGCAGAAGTCTCCTCAGTAAGATATTCTCTTACTGTTACAGGGTTAGTCCCATCCTTGTGCAACACTTTCACATCGAATAGCTCGATGGCGAAAGGTACTGAACTTACCACATCGGGGTATAAGTCAGGATATACTGCATCGCTTTGGCTTGATGAGCTTAGGTTTATGCCTGCCATGGAGGCAAGTGCGCCTAAATTGCCTTTAGAGCCGCCGCTTCCTGTCAACTCAGGTGACAATTTGATGGTGGTGGTATACTCTTTCGGTATACTGAATGCTATGACAAGCCCCACTAAAGCTCCGATACCACCCCACATAAAGAGTGTCCGGCGTGACGACCATAGCTTTTTGGCAAGTTCAAGAAGGTCTATCTCTTGCTCTTCCTCATTGTATTGTCCGTTTTTTTCTTCTTGCATGTCAAGTTTTGTTATTTAGTGAGGTTTGCGATAGCGGCAGNNGAGTTGACAGGAAGCGGCGGCTCTAAGCCATAGTGGCTACTGATCCAAGTGCGGTAGTTGCTGAAAGGATAGCAGTCCAGTTTATGCCATTGGACTTATGCTTAGAGGGTACTATAATCTGACATCCCGGCTCTATTTCAACATTTCCTTTGGCACGAGCCACAGAACCGTTTTGGTAAACGATGAAAGCTTTGCCTTTCTTAGCTCGTTCACCATAGCCGCCGGCTTGTTCGATATAGTATTTCAGCTTTTTGCCTTTCTTGTAGGTAACGGTGTTGGGGAACATCACATCGCCTGATATTTTTACAGTATTGGACAACTGCGGCACTACAAGCACGTCGCCTTCCTGAAGCACAAGGTCAGCCTCGGTTCCAGGGAATGCCATAGCTTGGTCAAGCTCTATCGCCACACTATAGGTTGTGGGAAGATTAAGCTTCTGGATGGATATACTATCGCCTTCGGACTGCATGTTCTGTGCCATTCTAAGCGTTTCGTTACGGGTGGCTATTTCCTCTGGTGTCATCTGTCGGATTACATGCGCTCCTTTTATGTATGCCCCCTCAGTGATTCCGCCGGCACGGCGAATGAGGTCACTGATGCGTTCATTTTTGCGCTCAAGAGTGTAACCGCCGTCAAATGCCACTTCGCCAGCCACTTCCACACGTTTCTGAGCCTGGTAAGTGGGGCTTTTGCGTATCTCTACTATGTCGTAAGGTTCAAGCACGAATCCCGGCTCTCCATCAATAATAAGTCCGTCCTTCAATGAGAAGGAGTAAACTTGGGCTATTTCGTTGGTGGGCTGAAGGCTTGTGGGGTCGATTATGCGGCGTGAAACGTCGACACGGGCTGTAGATGCTCCGTTAAGCAATCCTCCCGCCTGTACCACGAGGTCTTCCACAGTGGTATTTTCAGCAAACGGATAGCTTCCGGGCTGCGCTACCTGACCGTATATGTTCAGAGTCCCGAGGTCGGTAAGTTCCTGTACACTCGGAATTACGATTACGTCGTTACGTTTAAGGGTAATGTCACGGGCTTTGCCGTTTACTATAGCCTCGATGTCAAGAGGAATCAATTCCAGTGAAAGATCAGGGCGTTCACGGTAAAGGATGGCGCGCTTTGTGTAAGCATTGTCGGTAAGTCCGTCAGCTTTATTAATCAACTCCGTTATGGTTTGTAGATCTTTGGCAAGCGCATAAGTTCCGGGGCGGTAAACTGATCCTTTTACTTCTACGCGGTTGGCGTAACGGTCAAGAATTGTTCCCACTGTTATGGCATCGCCATCGATGAGTGTATAGTTGTCGAAGTTGCCGTTCACAATATTGAAGAGTTCGTTTTCGCGTCCGCTCTGTCGAGCAAGTCTCACTTGGTCAGTGTAAGCGTCGCCTGTGAAGCCTCCGGCGTAATCTATAAGAGTAGCTACTGTCTCATTCGGCTTCATCTCATAGTACATAGGACGTTTTACGTTTCCTTCGATGCTCACTAATTCTTCGTAAGGAGGCACGATGATAGCGTCGCCTTCTTGAAGACGGATATTGCCTGTCGATTTTCCATTGAACAGGTATTCGTATATATCTACTCCGGTGATGCGTTTGCCGTTACGGATTACCTCTATGTTACGCATTGTACCGATGTTGTTGATTCCGCCCGCTTTATAAAGCGCATGGAAAACAGTGGAGAACGGTGACAAACGGTAAGTTCCCGGAAGCGCAACCTCACCCATTATGTCAACCTGGATGGTACGTACTTGTCCAAGAGTCAATTTTATGTCAGTTTCGGGGTCATTGCCTCCAACACCGGCGTATTTTGATGAAAAAGCACGCTTAATGTGGATGTTTGCCTCATTCACGGTCATTCCGTTAAGGTAAACCGGACCTATTTGTGACACCATTATGCTGCCTTCCGGTGAAATTGTCTGGCGTATATGGTCTTCGCTTGCACCCCATATGTCGATAACTATTTCATCGCCGGGTCCAAGACGGTAATTCTGCGGAGTAGCAACATTTTCATTTGGCTCAAATGTAAGCGAGCGGTTAGAAAACACATTGTGCCCAAAGATATCGCGTGTGTTTTCTTCGGTCACAGGCGCTACTTCTCCTACAGTTATGTATTCGTTCACCTCTACTTCGGGTGCTTCTTCTTTAGTTGTTCCTCTTGATATAGGGGTGGCTTGAGCGGCATTGGAGGTTGTCTTTCCATCGGCTGTCTGGTCATCCTCCATTCGGGCTTTCAAGCGTTCCACCTGCTCACGTGTAACACCGCGGGCAAGTAGTTCTTTGCCTATCTGTTGTTTCGTTTTCCCCTGTGCGGTAGCCTGTTTTACATACTGTACCACTTGATCGTCGGTCATACGACCTTGCATTTCTGCTACCGGAAAGGTCAGCACAAATAATAAAAGTAAAACTCGAAGTTTTCCTAACATGAGTGAATCTAATATTAAAAGTTAGAATTAGTTTTGTTTATTTTCATTGTCATCCACATATTGACAAGGCACCATACTGCTATGTCGAGTATAAGCAGAATTGTCGCATTGAGGTATAACGACAGCCATATATTGATTAAGCTCAAAAGAATAGCAATGGTTATGATGGTTACCATTGTCAGCCGGGTATCAAGTCCGAGAGCCATCAATTTATGGTGTATATGTGTCTTGTCAGGAAGAAACGGATGCTTGTGGTGGCGCATGCGGCGTAAAAATACGCGCACAACGTCGAAACACGGAATGATAAGAGGCGCAAACGCAAGCACAAACGGATTTAAGTCAAAATCAGTGCTTTTTGTGGCTGATGAAGATGCCAAGTACAAATCCAGACTTAAAAATGCGAGAATTAGACCTATAGTTAGAGAACCGGTGTCGCCCATGAATATCTTTTTCTTCTTTTCGGCATCACCGAACACATTAAAATAAAAGAAAGGCAAGAGAACACCTAATGTGGCAAATGCGATAAGAGCATCGACATAACATTTCAGGCAATAAAATGCAACTCCGTAGATGAATGTCGCAGCAATGGACAGTCCGGACGCAAGTCCATCAATACCATCGATTAGATTTATAGCATTTATGATGTATATGACCGCTAAAATAGTGAATAGCACGCCCACTACTGTAGGAATATGATAAATCCACAATACACCATGGAGGTCATTCACGCATAATCCGCCGGCTATGAGCAGAATCGCACATATTATCTGAAGGACAAACTTCGCTATATACCTTACACCTACAAGGTCATCAGCCATGCCCACAAGGTATAATATAAACAATGCGCAGAATCCGAATGCATTCTGAATGGCAATGTCGCTCATAGCGTTTTCAAGTACCGTTCCGCCGCAGAGAAGATTAATTCCCAAAATAAGGGATATGGAGAAACAAATTACCGGAGTGAATGCGATACCTCCGAGTCGTGGCACATGGCTATGATGGATTTTGCGTTCATTAGGTTCGTCAAACAGTTTTCGGCGAAATGCCACCAATAAAATCTGAGGAATTAAGACACCTGTGAACAGAACACAGAGTACTACTACTGAAATAATGTCGATAAGCCAATAATTCATATTAATTCTGGATGATAATGAGATGGTAAAGACTTAAAATGCTTAATCTGTGGACAATGATAGTCATGTTCTCCCTTGCATTTGTTGCATGGAGAACAGATAATGTCCCTTATATCTAACCGCGTGAGCATAATTTTTAGCAATAGGTTGATACAAATAATTTGCAAATTTAGCCATTTCTAATGAATTAACAAAATCAAGTATTTTGTAAATCGCCCAAATTACTCGTTTTATACGCAAAAAATCCTGATTTCGGGGAAAAGATACAAAAAAGGAAGACCCTGGGGCCTTCCTTGGAGACTGTCTAAAATAGAACCAATCCAGTCATTATTGTTTTATTTTCCTATGGTTTTAGCATATTCGTCGATAAGTTTTTTCATTTTTTTTGTGATCTCAATCGTCTGTTTGTTGAGGTCTTTCAACATAGCTCCATCAATGTCTCCGCTATAGCTGGCGCGGATAGTTATTGTCCGGGAAGAGATTTCATCAAGCAGCTTCTGGTAGGCATCCAGGGCTATTTCTAACTCTTTCGCTCTTTTTATGTCGTCAGAAATATTTATTGCGGTTTCTTCAGCAATTGCCGGAATCGGAGGAATATCCGCAATGGGAGGAATGGTGATTACTTTTACTTGGTTGCTATTTTCATTCAATCGAAGTTGATGCTGGTAATCCATTTGGTTAGTGATGTCAAAATATCCGTTATGAACCTCCAGACCAAGTGTGAATCCGGGTATGAATTTCACATCAATCCATGCGGAGCACAGCTTATTGCCGGGGAAAATAGCGCGCAGCCTGCCGTCCTTGATTTCGTCAAGTTCAGTCTCGAAATAGAATCTTTTGTCTATTACCGGCACGCAAGCCACTAAGTCATTGGCTCCGATGCCCGAATTTTCATTGGCTATGTAAATATTGTAGCAGGAATCGGCTATGGCTTCGTCCACGGTTCCCTCCAATACGAATTTTTTGCTTTTTATAGTAGTTGGTGCATCCCAGTAGGGAGTTGTGCCTAATTTGGAATTGGACTGTAGGTCAGGACGAGTGGATGTAATAAGGTATATTTTGCCTTCACGCACAGTCTTGCCGTCGTCAAGCACCAAAGTGTAATTGTCGCGTAGACGCGGATTATCGGGATTTTTCACATTGAGCATCCACAATTCCTGAGTTTCGCTTGTGCGTGGTATGATGGAACCGGAGTTGGTGGTTATTGCGACGTTCTGCCGGTCAAAAGGCGTAATGTGCATGTACTGATAGCCGCATTCTTTTTCCTTTTCAAATGCTTTGATGGCGTTTTGTAGTAAATTGCAGTTTTTGTCACACCGGATTGTCATTACTTCGGATTTCTCTTCCAGCATTCCGTTCTCGGGATTGGACCGTGAGGTTCGGGATGTTAATGACTTGTCGCCATATTTCTCGTAAAGAGCGTTTAGCGCTGAAATTAGCGTTGTCGGCTGCTTGACAGGGGGAGTCTGCTCGGCTGCTATAGACGGTAATACCGCGCAGCTGAGTAATAGTGCTGTGATGATTAGTTTTCGCATATGATATAATATTTAAATGTTATAGTTTAAAGTTCTCCTCAACAAGGTGTTCTGCAATCTCCACCATCAATTGTAAGCGGTTCAGGTAGGCTTCATCTTCCTGTCGTCTTATCAAGTCAATCTCTTCAGGAGTATATGCGAGATTTTCAGGATTGGTGACAGGAATTTCTGCCTCGGTAAGAATTGTCCGCATCGGCATTTCTCCGTAACGTGAACTCATGGGCATCGCTCCTTCATTCTGATTAGTAGCCTCATCGGCATCGGTGGCATCACATTCGGTATCAGTTGTGTCGTTGCGTTCATCATTGCAAGCGGAGGATGGAGCTACCGAAACTTCAATGTCGGTCGTGGTCTTATGTACATTCACCGGGATTGTCTTCGTCGCCGGTGCCATAGCTATCAGCTTTTCTTCGGGAAGGACACCCACGGTCAGCACTTGAGTGGTGTCGTTAAGTACTTTCTCGGTCAGTAGGTCGACTTCCGGCGTAATGTCGTTACCGGTATTAAAATAGGTGATAAGCGCAACGAGCACTCCAGCCACGCAGGCGGCGGCAAGCCATGGGGCAAACCGTATAATCTTGGGACGTGATAGAGTTTCGGCTTCATCCATAATCTTGGATTTCAGTTTATCCGATGCGTGAAACTCGCATTGCGGGCTCAATATCCGTTCAATATCGTCTATGTCATAAATGTCGTCGTTCATTATTATGGCTTTTTTAATTGTTCCTGAATATGTTTTATCGCATAGCGGTAGCGTGATTTCACCGTCGACTCGGAAATCTCCTGCAGATCGGCTATTTGCCGGAATGTAAGACCGTCGTAGCATTTCAGCCTTACGGTTTCCGACTGTTCGGACGGCAGTGCGTTCAGCAGGCGGTTGATTCTGATGAATTCCTCATGCATCGGTTTGTCAGTCTCGGTCACAGGGATATTCTCCGCTTCTTCTATCGACAGCATTGTCACTCCGTGCCGCCGGTGGTAGTCGGTGCATGCATTGCTGATGCTCCTTAATATATAGTGGTCGATATCCTTGATTCCTTTGCCGCTCTTAATCATCCGAAACAACGAAATGAACACTTCCTGTATAATGTCTTCAGCGTCTTCGCGGATTCCGATGCGCATGTAGGCGAAACGGAACAACCAGTCTTGCCGTTGGGTGACAAGACATTCCAGTTGCTTCAGGCGCTGTTGTGCGGTATAGTCCATTGCTGTTTCCGGTGTTGGTTTTATGTCCTTTTATTAAGTAGACGGAAATATATCAAAAAAGATTTATAAACGGTATGAAATTTTATCGTTTTATCAAAAAATATTTCTCATAACGCCATTTGCGGGCTTGTGGAAAGTCTTTTATTGTCGAATAATTTTGTCGTGTTGGGAATTTGAGTTAAATTTGCAACATTGAATTGGTATAATTTGTTAAGAAATAAACATAAATACTTAATAAAATGGCAGAACAAAATCCAAAAAATGAGCCTATTGCCTTAGATGAGGTAAACAAGGACAACGAAGAATTGAAAGAAAAAGTGAGTCAGGGTCAGAAATGGCTGGTGTGGATTATGATTATCCTTTCCGTTATCGCGGTTGTTGTGATTATCTATATCTTCGCTATCCGCAATCCCAAGTCACAGGCTGCTACCGAGGCTGTGTCTAAGGCTGATATCGAATTGACTCAAGGTAACGACTCCACAGCTCTTGCGCTTTATCAGGAAGCTGCTGAGAAGGGTTACGACGGCGGCAACCGTGCAGCTCTCATGGCTGCTACATTGCTTTACAAAGACGGTAAATATCAAGATGCCATCAATCAGTTGAAGAACTTTGATCCTAAAGAAGAAGTTGTTGGCGCAGCAGCCAAGTCACTTGAAGGCGACTGCTACGTAAATCTTCAGCAGTATCATCAGGCACTTTCTTGCTATGATAAAGCTATCAGCGTAAGCAACGACAATCCTCTTTACACTCCTCTTTTCATGATGAAGAAAGCTACAGTGCTTAGAGAGCAGAAAGATTACGCAGCTGAGCTTAAGGTGCTCCAGTCAGTTAAGAAGGATTATCCTCAGTACACTAACGCTTATCGTCTTGATATAGACAAATACATTGCGCGCGCTGAGTATCAGGCATCGGCAGCAAAATAGTATTTTTGTAAGTGTGATTATAAATATAAGGGCGGGTCAATCGACTCGCCCTTATTGTGTTATACTGATTTGATGTTGTTGTCGCCCGGCGGCACATCGTCCACACCTTTGAATAGCTTGCCTATATATTTTTCCTGAATTGTCTGCATCAGTTCCCAGAAGTTTGGTACGAACAGGGTTCCGAGGATGGCGTTGATTAACATGCCCCAAACCACAGCCGCGCCTAACGATATTCGGCTCTCGGCACCGGCACCTGTGGCAAACATCATGGGCATCACACCGAATATAAAGGCTATTGCTGTCATCATGATAGGACGGAATCGTATCAATCCGGCATCGTGGGCTGATTTGCGTATGTCAACTCCAGTTGCACGGAAGTAAGTGGCGTATTCCACGATAAGGATGGCGTTCTTTGCCCCGAGTCCGAGAAGAAGTATAAGACCTATCTGAGTGTAGATACTTATGCTCTGACTCATGATGATACATCCTATAACGGTACCTAATATCGCTACGGGCATGGCGAGTATCACGGCTATAGGGTCGGTCCAACTTTCATACTGTGCTGCAAGTACAAGCAGAGTGAGCAGGAACGCAAGCACGAACACTATGGTGACAGTTGTGCCTGATTGCGACTCCTGATATGCCTCTCCCGTCCATGCATAGGCAAAATTGGTTCCTAATGTTTCATGTACGAGTTCTTCCATGGCTTTCAGCGCGTCGCCGGTGCTGACGTTTTTTGCCGGCGTGGCGGTGAGCGATGCGGTTCCGTACATGTTGTAGCGCGACGCTGTGGGTTCGCCCATTATGGATTCAACAGTGGAGAATGACGCAAACGGCACCATTGCACCCTGATCGTTGCGCACACTGAGTTTCAGCACATCATCGATGTTGCCTCGTGCGGTGTCGTCGCCTTTAAGCGTGACCTGATACATGCGCCCGAATTCATTGAAATCATTGACGTAGCTTCCTCCCATGTAGGCACCTAAGGTGGAGTAGATGCTTTCCATGGTCAATCCCTGGAGTTTAGCCTTGTCACGGTCGATGTTCAGGCGGTATTGCGGCACAAGACCTTGGAAAAGCGAAGTCACTTGCGCTATTTTCGGGTCTTTGGCGGCAGCTTCTTGTATCGCTTCTACAGCTTTCTTAAGTTCCGCAGTTCCTCGGTTGTTTATGTCAAGCAACTGCATTTCGAGTCCCGATGACATCCCAAGACCTGCGATGGCTGGCGGATTGACCGAAAATATCGATGCTTCCTGAATCCGTGCGCCCATCTCATCCACTTTTTCGATTATGGCATCCACGCTTTGGTCTTTGCCCTTGCGTTCGCTCCATGGTTTAAGAATCACAAAGAGTGAGCCGCCGTTGGACATCACGCCTCCCGCCATCATGTTGAATCCGGCTGTCGACATTACATCCTTGACTTCGGGAATCTCTTTTCTTATAGTTTCTGACAGTTCGTCCACTATCTTTTGGGTGCGTTCCTGTGAGGCTCCCACCGGAAGGGTCACTGAGGTCATGAAGTAGCCTTGGTCCTCCTGCGGCACAAAACTTGTAGGCCACTTGATGAATAAGAATGCTCCTATGAATATTATGACCACAAATGTCAGCAACGACACTTTCGCATGGTTGAGCATGTGTCCTATAGTCCTGCCGTAGAATGCTTCCACTGCATTGTATCCTTTGTTGAATATGCGGTATATGGGGTTCTTTGTATTCTTATTCCTCGGAGTAAGGAACAGCGCGCACATGGCGGGGGTGAAAGTAAGTGCATTGAAGCCTGAGAACGCTGTGGACACTGCGATGGTCAATGCAAACTGCTTGTAAAGTTCGCCTGTTATCCCGCTGATGAACGCTGTGGGCACAAACACTGACAGCAGCACAAGCACTTCGCCCACTACCGGACCGGTAAGTTCTTCCATAGCCTTTTCGGCTGCTTGCCGTCGTGACAACTTGCCCTCGTCCACAAGACGGGCGCAGTCCTCCACCACCACTATGGCATCATCCACCACTATGGCGATTGCAAGCACAAGACCGAAGAGGGTGAGGGTGTTGAGCGAGAATCCCATGAACTTCATCACTGCAAATGTGGCGAT
Organism: Bacteroidales bacterium GP4; assembly: GCA_001701065.1. Classification (GTDB taxonomy): domain Bacteria; phylum Bacteroidota; class Bacteroidia; order Bacteroidales; family Muribaculaceae; genus Muribaculum. The sequence continues at coordinate 3,812 of DAAL01000012.1, read as the reverse complement.
AAGCGATACCGGTATGGTGAGCATCGGTATTATGACAGCGCGCCAGTTCTGGAGGAAAAGGAGGATAACAAGCATCACGAGGATGGAGGTTTCGACGAAGGTTACAAGGAGTTCCTCAATGGAGGCATCCACAAAGTCGGATGTATTGAGCACAATGCGGTAGTGCACTCCGTCCGGCATATATTCCTGAAGGTGGTCAAGCTCCGCTATGACCTTATCGGTAACTTCAAGGGCGTTTGCTCCCGGAAGCTGGTATATTCCCATCAATGCCGCCTCACCGGAATTGACGCGTGAAATCTGCGCATAATCCTCACTGCCGAGGTCAACTGTCGCCACATCCTTAAGGCGAAGCATGCTGCCGTCATCGTTAACGCGGAGCACGATATTGGCAAATTCTTCCGGCGACTGCAGGCGCCCTTTGCTGGTGAGGGTGTACTGGAACTGGTTGTCGGCAGTAGTTGGTGCCGCTCCGACAGAGCCTGCCGACACCTCCATGTTCTGCGACTCAATCATTCCCATAACATCAGAGGGTGTCAGGTTGCGCACCTGCATTTTCTGCGGGTCAAGCCAAATGCGCATGCTGTACTCGCCTGCGCCAAAAGCCCCTACGCCTCCAACTCCGTCAATGCGTGAAATGGCATCGACAAGGTGGAGTTTTGCATAGTTGGTGAGGTATAAGGCATCGTAACGTTCCGGGTCATCTGTCTCAAGGGCGACAAACAGGATGATGTTGCTGCTCTGCGACATGACGCTGACCCCCTGCTGCTTTACAGCTGACGGCAGAGATGCCTCAGCCATTGAAATGCGGTTCTGGATTTTCACCGCAGCCATATCGACATCAGTGCCGTTTTCAAAGGTGACGGTAAGGCTGTAACTGCCGTCACTGCCGGAATTGGAACTCATGTACATCATGCCTTCCACACCGTTAATCTGCTCTTCAAGGGGCACTCCAACAGTTTCGGCAACGGTCTTGGCATCCGCTCCGGGATATGTTGCAGAAACCATTACTGTAGGTGGAGTAATATCGGGGTATTGCGCTACCGGCAGCGATTTGACAGTCAGCAACCCGGCAAGCACCATAATAATGGCTATGACGATAGAGAATGTCGGTCGGTCGATAAAGAAACGTGAGAACATAGCTATAAGTGGACTTTAGCGGGTGAGAACAGGATTGACAGTCATGCCGGGGCGTACCTTAAGCATAGCTTTGGTGACATATTTGGTGCCGGGCTTGATGCCGTCGGTGATAATGCGGAGAGTGTCCTGGTACAGGTCGCCTACTTTTACCGGGGTGTAGACAACCTTATTTGAGTCATTGACAGTGTAAAGGTATTTGCCAAGCTGGTCAGTTGACAGTGAGGCGTCTTTGACAAGCACTGCCGCCGGGTCGGTTTTCCACGGGAGTTTTACGGATACATACATTCCAGCACGCAGCTCGTTGTACGTGTTGGCGATGTTTGCCTTTACTTCGATAGTGCCGGTAGAAGGATTTACCTCGGGAGCCATATAGTTTAGGTCAGCGGTATAGGAGTGTGGCAGCTCTTCGCTGAAAATCAGTGGTATCGCGGAGTAGTCTATGCCTTCACGGTTCGCTTTGGTGGAGTACATCCTCATGAATGAATCATCCTCTATGAAGAAAGTGGCATGAACCTCATCATCGGCATATATTGTTGCGAGATTGACCGGTGCGCCTTCACCTCCTATATATGCTCCCGGGTCTACATTGCGAGAAGAGATATGTCCGGTGACAGGTGCAGTGACGGTGCAGTACCCCAGGTTTGTGGTAGCGGTGCGCAATGCCGCTTCGGCGCTTTTGATAGCCGCCTGGCTTGATTCCATCGAATTTTTAGCCTGTGCGACCTCCATCTGCGAAACGGCATCGCTTTCAAGGGCTTTTTTCATTGCGGCATACTGCTTGGTAGCATACTCATTGGCGCTTTTTGCCGATGCAAGCTGTGCTTGCGCCTGCTGCACTGCATCGCGGTATGTGCGGTCCTCAATAGTGAAGAGCACTTGCCCTTTATGCACAAGGTCGCCACCTTTGAAGTTTGATGTGAGCAGGGTGCCGTTAACCCTGCCGACAACATTTACGGTGCTGTTTGCATTCAGCGTTCCGGGATAAGTTTTATACAATGTCAGCGAGTCGGTGACCGCTTCCGCAACCTGGATTTCAGGAGCCTGTGATGAATGGTCGGCGGTTTTTCGTGTGCATGCCATAGAACCGGCGGCTAACGCGGCAAGCAGGATAGTGGCGAATTTGTAGTGCATAAAAATATGGATATGTGAGGTTTTACAATTATAAATTCAGGTCTGAAATTCCGCCCCCAAGGGCTTTGTAAAGTGTGACGAGGGTTGCGAGGGCATTTCCCCTCGCTGTGATGAGCTGGTTGGCGTATGTGAGATAGGACATCTGCGCATCGGCAACGTTTGTAAAACTGGAATTGCCGCTCTTGTACAATTCAACTGCACGGACATATGCTTCGCGGCTCTGACGCTCGGTTTCGTTCATGTCGGTGATGGTTTCCAGGGAGCGGGCGTAAGAATATGTTGCGTTGTCAACTTCTATTGCTGCATTCTGGAGCGTAAAATGGTATTCCTCGATGAGCGCTTCCATCTGTGATTTTGCTTCGGCAACGGCATATTTGCGGTTGAACCCGTTGAAAACAGTCCAAGTGAGCGTGGGCGCGATGCTGTAAGCTATGCTTCCGCTTTTAAACAGGTTTCCAGCATCATGGCTTTGGGTGCCGATGCTTCCGTTTATTGATAATGTGGGAAGGAAATCTTTCTTAGCCACTCCGAGTGCGGCTGCTGCGGCTGCGATATTCTGCTCTGATTCCATAATATCGGGGCGCTGGCGGAGGATGTCGGCTGGAACTCCGGTTAGCGGTATCGGCACGCATTCGGGCAGCGTTGCTATTGAATCAAGCGATGCCGGGAGAGATTCTGACGGTATTCCGGCAAGCAGTGCAAGGGAATTGCGCAATGAGTGGAGCTGTGAGCGGAGCGGTGATATAGTGGAGAGTGTTGAATAATACACGGTTTTTGCCTGTGCGACATCGAGAGCCGAAGCAAGCCCGGTTTCATGGCGCGCTTCCGCAATCTTCACGATTTTAAGCTGCGATTCGCTATGGTCGAGCGCAACTGCAAGCTGTGCCTGTGCAACTCTGTAACTGAAATATGTTGTTGCGATTTCAGCGGAAACAGATAGCAGCACCCCGTCAAATTCAGCGCGTGATGCTTTATATGAAGCTTTGGAGCGGTTGACTCCAGCTCTTACTTTTCCAAATATGTCTATTTCCCAGCTTGCGGTAGCGGAAGCATTGAAAAAATCGGTGGTTGTTGCCGGCACTGCCCGTGCTGAGGTCATTCCGCTCATGCGCTCTTTGGTCCATCCCGCAGATATGCCGATATTAGGATAATAGCCGGATTTAGCCATTCCGACCTGTGCCCTTGCCGCATCAACGCGTTTCAACGCCGCAATTACATCATAACTGTTTGCTCTTGCGGTAGTAATCAAGGAGTCTAATGTCGGGTCCCCGAAATTTTCCCACCATGAACTTTGCGCTGCATCGGGGTCGGAATATGGGGAAACGTAGGTCCAGGGACGGTTTTCCTGTGTTTGTGTGCGGGATACATCAGGTGCTTCAGCCGATGCTGCAAGTGCCGCAACAGCTACCAGGGAAATTGTCGTAATGACTCGGAATGACATAGTTGAAACGTTTTATATTGTAATTGAAACGTCGGCAAAAGGAAAATAGTTCTTATGCATATATGCAGAAAGAGGCTGTGTCAAAAATAGGCGCAGCCTCTTT
>DAAL01000157.1 GCA_001701065.1 Bacteroidales bacterium GP4 | reverse complement strand
ATTAAGCTTATCATGCATCATGAGACATCAAGCTCGGTGCGTAACTATGAGCGCAGAATGGACGAGGCTTACAAGTTCATGAAGGATAACGGCTACGACGCAGTGAAGAGCGGCTATGTGGGAAGTATCATTCCTGCCGGCAGCAACCATTACAGCCAGTGGNNNACTACCTGTATGCTGTTAAGAAAGCCGCCGATTATAAAATCATGGTAAATGCCCATGAGGCTGTGCGTCCCACCGGACTTTGCCGCACATATCCTAATCTTATCGGCAATGAGAGCGCAAGAGGTTCGGAATATCAGGCATTCGGAGGGAGCAAGCCTTCCCACACCACTATATTGCCTTTTACCCGCTTGATAGGAGGTCCGATGGACTATACACCCGGACTTTTTGAGAATGACATTACGAAGTATAATCCCGACAACCATTCATGGGTGAACACCACTCTTGCCAATCAGCTTTCACTCTATGTCACAATGTCGAGCCCGTTGCAAATGGCAGCTGACATCCCCGAAACCTACGAGCGTTTTATGGATGCTTTCCAGTTTATAAAGGATGTAGCCATTGACTGGGACGAAAGCCATTATCTTGAAGCTGAACCTATGGAATATGTGACCGTGGCACGTAAAGCCAAGGGCGAAAACCGATGGTTTGTGGGCGGCACCAACGGTGAAGCGGCACGTACAGCCGAAGTGGACTTCTCTTTCCTTCCTGCCGGGAAGAAATATGAAGCGACTATTTACCGTGACGGAAAGGACGCGCACTATAAGACCAATCCCCAAAGCTACGAGATAGAGAAAAAGATCGTCACATCCAAGAGCCGACTGAAAATCTACGAAGCTCCTGCCGGAGGTTTTGCCATAAGCATCACCGAGAAGTAACGCCATCTTACGACTGGTTACAATACAAAAAAATAGCGCCGAGATTCTCGACGCTATTTTTTATTATAAATTTGACCGGTTTATTCTTCAGTCTGTGATTCAGAGTAAGCTTTAAGAAGCTTTTCTTGAACATCGGAGGGAACAAGCTCGTAAGAAGCGAACTTCATAGTGAAGGATGAACGACCGCCGGTGATAGAACTTAAAGCAGTTGAATAAGACGACATCTCTTTCAAGGGCACTTTTGCCTGAATCTTTTCAAATCCGTTGTCGCTTGACATACCCATGATGATAGCGCGACGACCCTGAAGGTCACTCATCACATCACCCATCACATCAGCCGGAACCATAACTTCCACGTCATATACCGGCTCAAGAATCTTAGGATTGGCATTGCGGAACGCTTCGCTGAATGCATTACGTCCGGCAAGACGGAATGAAATTTCATTGGAGTCAACCGGATGCATCTTACCATCGTAGATGCAAACTCTCACGTCACGGGCATAAGAGCCGGTCAACGGACCTTGTTCCATGCGGTCCATCAAACCTTTCACAATAGCCGGGATGAAGCGTGCGTCGATGGCACCGCCCACTATACAGTTGTGTACTACAAGCTTGCCGCCCCAATCGAGAGGTATCTCCTGAGTGTCACGCACATTCATCTTGAATTCCTGAGATCCGAAACGATAAGTGTCGGGAGCCGGCATACCCTCGCTGTAAGGCTCGATAATCAAATGAACTTCACCGAACTGACCTGCGCCGCCCGATTGTTTTTTATGGCGATAGTCGGCACGTGCTGCCTTGGTTATAGTTTCACGATAGGGGATACGAGGCTCTTCAAACACGATGGGAAGTTTGTCGTTGTTCTCGACACGCCATTTGAGTGTGCGCAGGTGGAATTCGCCTTGTCCTGAAAGGATGGTCTGTTTCAATTCCTTGGACTGCTCGATTTGCCAAGTGGGATCCTCTTCGTGCATACGGGTGAGGATTTCGCTTAATTTCTCGGCATCGCTTTCTGTGACGGGACGGATCGCGCGCTGATATTTGGGCGCAGGGTATTTAACGAAATCGAACTTGTATTCACATCCCTTTTCGTCCAGAGTGTTGCCTGTACGAGAGTCTTTAAGTTTTACTGTCGCACCTATATCACCGGCATAAAGCTTGTCGACCGGAGTCTTAATCTGACCGCACACGCAGAATATCTGTGCGATACGTTCTTTTGAGCCGCGGTCAATATTGTTAAGGTCGACACCGGGTGTCAAAGTTCCGCTCATTACTTTGAAGTAGCTCACTTCACCGATGTGCGGTTCTACAGTAGTCTTAAACATGAACAGAGAGAGAGGACCATTGCTGTCAGGCTTGATTTCTTCGCCTTCGGTGTCTACCGGAGCCGGCATGTCCTCAACGAAAGGCACAACATTGCCAAGGAATTCCATCATACGGCGAACACCCATGTCCTTGAGTGCGCTTACGCAGAACACCGGATAAATAGAGCGGTCAATAAGACCCTTGCGTATACCTTCACGCATTTCATCCTCGGTGAGATGTCCTTGGTCAAAGAATTTCTCCATCAAAGTTTCGTCGTTTTCGGCGGCAGCTTCCACGAGTTTCTGGTGAAGTTCCTGGGCTTTTTCCATTTCTTCAGCGGGAATGTCCTCTATAGTAGGCACACCTCCGTCAGGACCCCATGAATATTTCTTCATAAGAAGAACGTCGATCATGGCGTTGAAGCTCGGACCCACTGACAGGGGATACTGGATGGGCACAACCTTGTTGCCGAATATTTCGGTCATCTGTTCAATCACATTATCATAGTCAGCTTTTTCGCCGTCAAGCTGGTTAAGGGCGAATATCACCGGCTTTTTGATCTGTGCTGTGGTTCGGAAGATGTTCTGAGTACCTACTTCCACTCCATATTGAGCGTCGACAAGTATAACACCGGTGTCGGTCACGTTCAATGCAGTGATGGCGTTACCCACGAAGTCATCGCTTCCCGGGCAGTCTATCACATTCAGCTTTTTGTTAAGAAACTCAGCGTAGAAGATGGTCGAGAATACTGAATAGCCGTATTCTTTCTCCACGGGGAAATAGTCACTCACGGTGTTCTTGGATTCAACCGAACCGCGACGTTTTATAACTCCACACTCGAAAAGCATAGCTTCAGCGAGTGTGGTTTTACCTGAGCCTTTGCTTCCAAGCAAGGCTATGTTTTTGATCTCATTAGTTTTATACTCTTTCATGAGCGGAGTGATTTAAAGTTTAACTTAATTACTTTATTTATGACCGCAAATTACGATTTATTTTTGAGAAAACCTAATAAGTAAAATATGTTACAAAACACAAAATGAAAAAATGTGGCTATTTTGTCGTTCTATAGGCAAAAATCAAGGCTCTAAAAGCCATTTTTTAGCCCATGGAGCTATAAAACTTAGCGCCACGACCATTCCCATGACCAATATCACAGCAAATCCCATGATATCCGACATCTCGATTACATCCTTTGTGTCGACTTTGTGCAGAAGCATCAGCCATGCCGCCACTAATCCTGCCGCTGACAGAATATAGGACAAGTATTCGACCCATGTGTAGGCTTTCGGTGATTTGTCGGGAAGACGGTTCAAGACCTTCTTCACAAACCACGGATTGCGCGGTGCCTGCGGGAGTTCCTTCCGGAACAATTCTTTAAAATATATGTCATTCTTATCTTTCATAACTGTTGAAAACTTTAGTCATTTTGTTTTTTGCCCTGTGAAGGTGCGACTTAATCGTTCCTTCAGGCAGTTGCGTCACTTCCACTATTTTCTTTATGGGTTGATCCTCAAGATAGAAAAGAAGAACTATCATGCGTTCCACATCATTAAGATATTTCAGGCATTCCTCCACGTCTAAGCGCGCATCGGATGCATTGACCGCATCCGATGACTTCGACTCGGGCGGCGGTTCATAGGTAGGTTGTAGATCGGAGTATTTCCTTGTATAATTATAGTATTCGTTATAGGCTATCCGATACAACCATGTCTTGAACCTTGAAAGTCCCTTGAAAGATCTTATGGACAGATAAGCTTTCAGGAATGTTTCTTGCGCAAGGTCGTCAGTCAGCGCGGCGTTGCCGAGGGTAAGATTAAACAGGAATCGACGCAATTGGTCATTGTATTCTTCAACCAACAGCCCAAATGCATGACGATTGTCCGTCGCAACGCACTGAGCTATCAGCCGAAGTTCTTCCCATTTACTTAACATCGTCGCGGAATTCCTCTATAATTATGTCTTTATCTTTGTCGTTTTCTTTCTTCTGCGATATGAACCATCCCACAATTTTTCCTACTCCTATAATAAAAGGTATAAGTGCAAGATAAGGGATACTTTCAAACCCTACCATGTAGAAGAACAGGAACAATCCCGTGGCCCATGCCATGTATATAAATCCTGACTGGAGTTTAATGGTCGGGCTGGACTGATAGAAGAACTCTTTAGGCAGCGGATGTCCCGTGGTAAGAGCGGTGTTTATGACATGGTTTTTGTCGCGCTTACTCCTATATATAAAGTAGCATATGATTCCCACCATCAGGATAGGGCACATGAAGAATCCCACGGTTCCTAATACCACAGCGATGATGGCTACACGGTCAGTGCCGGAATCGTCGTCCATGTTTACGTTTACATCCACGTGGATTTTCCCGTCCTCGCCTATCATGTGGGTGGTGGTGACATCCACTTTCTCCGAAGAGTTGTTAAGCTGAATCTGTAATTCACGGATGGAAGAGTCATTGAGTTCGTTCATCGCTTCCTGGATATTGGACACGATGTCTTCTCTGATTCCTTGGATAAGCTCATCTTTTTCGTCATTTCTCGAAGAGCACGATGATATCATCATGACTATAAATGACAGAGCCGGGATTAAAATCTTGTTCATTTTTAATATCATTAATTTATTCTATTTATGTGATTTTGTATATTTGATGCAGAAGCGCGCCAAAAAGTTGCACTGCCTGTGAAATTTTATAATAAAAATGCGAATAATGCCGTTACTATTATAGATTCATCAAAAAATAGCGTGCCTATGGATAAGAAATCTACTCATTTAATTAAATCACGTGGCGAAGATGATTGTCGGCAGGATTCTCCGAGTAAACTCACACTTGCGTTTATAAAACAGTTTGCTCGCACTTACACTTTTGAAAGCCGTTTGCCGGAACCTATAAGCGCCATTTATCCTAATTAAGATTTTACGGAGCAATTATTGCTCCGTTTTTTATGGATTATATTTGGCGTTTACAAGCGTAGAGAAGTCATTGTAAAAGTCAGGCGACAGCAACTCAGCGGGTGAGGTGTCGCGGTTGTGTTTCATGTAGGACTTTACTATCCGGTAACCGATGTATCTCGCAGTCCTTCCCGGAGCCTCAGGGTTCAGTGAGGCTGAACGCGGGGCAGGGGATATGAGCCTTGCCGCTACGAGAGGATCGGTGGAATAGAGCAGCTTTTGTGATACAAGTCCGTCCCAAAGCGACTTTTCATGTTTCTGCAGCCATTCAAGCTCCCATGACTCGTAGCCTAACAGTTCATTTTCCAAGCTTTCCGGCATGATTGTGCCGGTCACATACAGCACAGCTCCTTCGTAAAGCATCAGCGACAGCAGGTCAGGATGCTCCGGTGAAGGCAGGTATTTGAAATCGGACTTAATTACAGCTTCGGCAAAGTCATAGGGGAGATGCTGTGGTGTCTTGTTGCGGCGCAGGTAAATGTCGAAATATTCGTATCCCGGATAATCGGAGCCTAAATAGTGGTTTAGCCCTAAGAGCAATGTGCTGTCATTTAGGATTATCGATTGATTGAATGTGGATACTATTCCGTACACGGCTCTGTCACGGATGCCCGGAACTGTAGCCGTAAGATTTTCTTTCACCTTATATAATATATAGTCGATGGAATCCTGCATTGTGAACTGTGCTTTAATGTCGGGCGTAAACCGGCGAACTCCTGCGCTTAGAGAATATTCAAGAAGGGAAGAATCGGAACCGGATTCGATAGACGGCATTAAATCTATGACCGGCTTATAACGGGAGGCAAAATCACGTCGGCTGTCAGTGTCAAGCTCCGGATAATCGTATATGCTTAGGTCAAATCGATCGATAACATCCGGAGTCGCCTCGTGTCGGGGACGGTCGTTTCCGCATCCTGAAATAAGGACTGAAAATAGTGCTGCTATATAAATAATGTGTATCCGCATAAAACAAGTGATATTATAATCTGCAAAATTAGATGAAATAGCTAAATAAAAATGTCCAAAATATCTATTTTTTTACTCTTTAAGGGTAAAAACCATGGTTGTTATGCTTAATTTACGCTTCGATTTCTTAATTTTGTAGTAACTTTTCTTAGAAGACGAGAAATCATTGTAAGATTATGCACTTGAAATGCTACATCCTTATATTGGGAGTCGTGCTGTCCATGCTATCCGTGCCGTTGAGCATGGAAGCGTTCACTGTCGTCATAGATCCGGGACATGGAGGTCATGACTATGGCGCAGTGGGGAAAAAGTACAATGAAAAGAGCATAAATCTCGGTGTCGCCCTGAAGCTGGGAGAGATGATAAAGAAGAACCACAAGGACGTTAAGATTGTGTACACCCGCGACGGCGACTATTTTAAGACACTCCAGCAACGTGCCGACATAGCCAACCGTGCCCAAGGCGACTTGTTTATATCGATACACACCAATTCAGTGGACAAGCGTAACCGCAATTACCGCACAATCAATGGCACCGCCACTTATACGCTGGGACTTCATAAGTCAGCCGATAACCTCGCTGTGGCAAAACGCGAGAACTCGGTCATGATGCTTGAGGATGATTTTACTACCACCTACATGGGCTTTGACCCTAATTCCACCGAATCGTACATCATTTTTGAGTTAAGCCAGAACAAGCACATGGACCTGAGCATTGAATTTGCCAGCGAAGTGCAGCAGGAGATGGCTACTACAGCCAAGCGTAAAAACAATGGTGTGCGTCAGGCAGGTTTTTGGGTATTGGCAAAGACCGGAATGCCGGCTGTGCTGATAGAACTGGAGTTCATCTGCAATCCTAATTGCGAACAGTTCTTAGGCTCGGAAAGCGGACAAAAGAAGTTTGCGACATCTATCTATAATGCTTTTGCAAAATACAAGACCTCTTACGAGCATAAGGCGGGAGGCAAGGTGCCGCAACAGAATAAAGAGACTAAGGCTGCGGAACCGGAAGAGGATTATGAACCGGAATCGCAGGAAGTGGACGAACAAGGCTCAATCGAGTACCGCATCCAGTTCCTTGCCTCAGCTAAGAAGCTTAGAAACAACCATCGTGAGTTTAAAGGTGTTAAAGATATTGAATCGTATGTTGACGGCGGACTGCACAAGTATGTCACCGGAAGTTACGCTTCGGTAGACGAGGCTATGCCGCGTCTTAAAGAGATAAAGAAAAAATTTCCCGAGGCTTTTATCATAAAGATGAAGGACGGGAAACGCATAAAATAAAAAATAATATATCAATAAGAATATGAAAGCTTATTCAAGAGAAGTGATAATAGGACTCTCAGTGCTTATAGCGGGACTGGTCCTGTTTTTCGGAATCGATTATCTAAATGGTGTCAATGTGTTCAAGGCAGCCAATTACTATTATGTTTCTTACACGAGTGTGAATGGTCTTACCGTATCTTCGCCTGTCACTTTAAACGGTTTTAAAGTGGGACAAGTGAGGGACATCGCTTACGAATACGATAATCCTGGGCATGTGAAGGTGGAACTTTCTCTTGACAAACGTCTAAAAGTGCCTTCGGGAAGTAAAGCTATCATCCAGACCGAGCTATTGGGAACCGCTTCAGTGGTGCTGAAGTTGAGTGATTCAGGCGACTTCCATGAGATAGGGGATGTGCTGGTTGGCGAAACTGCTCCGTCCATGCTCGACGGTGTGAGCGAGAAACTCATGCCTGCCGTGGAGACAATATTCCCGAAAGTGGATTCTTTGTTGACTTCGGTCAACAGGCTGGTGTCCGATTCAGCTCTGCTTGCTTCAGTGCGTAGGCTTGATAAAATTACTTCAAATCTTGAAGCGACTACAGTATATCTGAACCGCACCCTTGCCACGATGCCAAAGACCATGAACACCGTCGACGGTGTTGCCATGAATCTTGATTCCATAAGCCGCAATCTTGCTGTGGTATCGGAGGACCTTAAGACTTTGCCGCTAAAAGAGACAATGGCTAATGTCGAGACTATAACCAAGAATGTGAATGACCTCACAACTAAGATGAACAGCCGTGACAACAACATAGGATTATTGTTTAACGACCGTGAATTGTATGACCACATGAACGGCATAGCCGGAGGTCTTGACACATTAGTGTTTGACTTGAAGAAGAATCCTAAGCGTTATATACCGTCCATAAAGGTGTTCTGATGCTTGTGGCTTAGAAACTGTTTCTAAATGGACCGTTATATTTTAATGAATGATGTTATTTAGACTGATTCTAAATAGTGCGTCGGCTATTTTTTAACATTGTTCCACGCTAAAGTATTTGGGAATATATGTAAAATGGGGTTTCACAGAAATCCCATTTTTATTTTGGCTTTATCGCATTATGTATATCGTGTTGCAAATCAGCGGAATAATAATTATTCGCAGTCAAGAGGCACCCTAAATTTGAGCCTCCTTGTAATGAACTGATTTACAGAAACCTTTAACCGAATCTTAAATTTCCAAATTTTTCTTTTGTTGTTTTTTATAAAAAAAAGTAGGACATTTGCATTACAAAGAGAAGCCTAAAGAATTACGATTACATGGAAAAGACTCATACACAGCTATGGGAAGATTGCCTGAAAATATGCCGGGACAATCTATCCCTTGAACAATACAAAGCATGGTTTGAGCCCATCATATCAAAAGAGTTTGATGGGGTAAAATTGTGCCTGAAGGTTCCTACTGCCTATTTCGTTGAGAAACTGGAGGAACAATACGGTAGACTGCTCGTGCTGTCCACCCGAAAGGTATATGGTCCCAATGTAAAGATATTCTACGATTATAATCAGGTGGGCAATGACCCCGCCACGGCTATCTCTATTGAAAGCTCTCGCCCCAGTCCTGCCGTTCACTCTACCAATGTAGCGGCAAATCCTTTCAATACTCCCATCGTGGAGGACTTCGATTCGCAATTGAATCCGAAGTACACTTTTGAGAACTATTGTTCCAGCCCCTCTAATAAGATAGCCCGTTCGATAGGCGAGGCTATCGCCATGAATCCCGAATGCAAGACTTTCAATCCGTTCTTTGTGTTTGGTTCAGCGGGTGTGGGTAAAACCCATCTGATTCAAGCCATAGGAATCAGGACCAAGGAGCGTGACGCTTCGGCACGTGTGCTTTATGTGCCTGCGCGATTGTTTGAAAGCCAGTACACTGTAGCCGCCACATCTAGCCGAGTTAATGAATTCATCAATTTCTACCAGTCGATAGATGTGTTGATTATCGACGACATCCAGGACTTGATGAACAAGCCGGGGACACAGAAGGCTTTCTTCCACATTTTTAACCATTTGCATCAGAACCAACGCCAGATAATATTGTCGAGCGACTGCGCTCCCTCGGAAATGCGTGATATGCACGAACGCCTGTTGTCACGCTTCAAGTGGGGCATGACCGCGCAGCTGGAGCGTCCTGACATAGAACTTCGACGCGAAGTCTTGTCGCAGAAAGTGTCGCAGGACGGACTTTCCATAGCTCCTGAGGTCATGGATTACATCGTTTCCAATGTCACTGACAGTATCCGTGAACTCGAAGGCATAATTGTGTCGCTGATGGCACATGCCACTGTGCTAAACCGAGATATAACAGTGGAGCTTGCGCAGTCAGTAATCAGCAATGCCGTTAAGATCCATAAGAAAGTGGTCAATTTTGAGATGATAGCTCAGAATGTCAGCGACTATTATAAGATAGATGTGGATCAGATATTCGCGAAGACACGTAAACGTGAGATATCCGATGCACGGCAAATGGTTATGTATCTTGCCCGCAGTCAGGCTAAAATGCCTGTTACGGCTATCGGGACGCGACTTTCACGCACCCATGCCACGGTGCTTCATGCCTGTAAAAGCATAGAAGAACGATTAACATGCGAGTCGGCGCTTCGTGATGATGTGGCTAAGATAAAGGCTATGATGGCAAAATAGTTGAGTAAATAACATATGTTAGCAAGGGTGGGCGATATTATTGCCCACCCTTGTTTGTACTTTTGTGATGTAATTCTAAAAAAGGTTTATGTCACATATGAGTACAATTAATTTTTCCGATGTAATCTTTGCTTCTATTATAAAGCAAGGCTGTCAGATAGCCACCTTCCGTTTAAGCGGGCTGTCATCGTTTAAGGATGCCGTGTATCAGCTTCGTTGCATGATCAATTCCAAGATGGGGCTGGTCACAGTTAAGTTCCGTAATTCCACTCAGGGGTGGTGCCATGACCGCTCGATGATGCTTACGCCCATTACCGCAAATGGGGTGCAGTTGACTCTTTTCTGAGTCGGATTATCGAGCAGTTTCTAAAATAGGTGCATTTTATTGTCCTGTAATTGAATTATTATACCTATCTTTGTGGGTTAGAGATGATATATGACAAGTATATAATCATTCATTATACATAATTTAATTATTCAGACAATGAAAAAGTATCTAATGAAGGTGGGATTTGCCCTATTGGGTGCGTTTATGGCTTATTTGCCTGCCGCTGCCCAGCAGATGCCTCCTATTCCCGTGGACCAGAATGTCAGAATCGGGAAACTTGACAACGGATTGACCTATTACATCCGCCACAATGAATATCCTAAAGGTCAGGCTGATTTCTACATCGCGCAGAAGGTGGGTTCAATGCAAGAAGATGATAATCAGCGCGGACTTGCCCACTTCCTTGAGCACATGTGCTTCAATGGAACGAAAAACTTCCCCGGCAACGAAATTGTGTCGTGGCTTGAAACCGTGGGTGTGAAGTTCGGACGTAATCTTAACGCCTACACCGCCTTTGACGAAACGGTGTATAATATAAGCCAGGTGCCCACTGAGAGAGAAAGTGTGCAGGACTCTTGTCTTCTCATTCTTCACGACTGGGCTGACGCTCTGCTTCTTGAAGACGAGGAAATTGATAAGGAGCGTGGCGTAATCCATGAAGAATGGCGAAGCCGTAATGTGGGTCAGCAGCGTATCATCGAGCAGCTGTTCCCTGTGATTTTTGAAGGAAGTAAGTACGGCAACCGACTCCCCATCGGCACAATGGAAATCGTCGACAATTTCCCTTATCAGGACTTGCGTGACTATTATGAAAAATGGTATCGTCCTGACTTGCAGGGTATCATAGTAGTGGGTGATATTGACGTGGACCGTATAGAAGGTAAAATCAAAGAGATGTTCTCTGACATCAAGATGCCCGAAAATCCGGCTAAACGTGAATATTATCCTGTGCCTGACAACGAAGAGACTATCTTCGCTATAGGTAAGGATAAAGAGCAGACTATGGCATTGGTGGAAATCATGTTCAAATCCGATGTGCGTCCTGACTCGCTGAAAGGCACCGTCGACTATCTTGTCGAATTGTATGCTTTGAACTTGATAGAGCACATGCTTAACGCACGTCTTTCCGACATGGTTACAAAGCCCGACGCTCCATTTGCAGTGGCTCAGGCAGCTGCCGGCGATTATATGTCGGCTAAGACCAAGGATGCCCTTACCTTCGTGAGCGTGGCGAAAGGCGATGACTTGATGCCTGCGTTTGAGTCGATATACCGTGAAGCGTTGCGTGCTAAACGCGGTGGCTTTACCCACACTGAGTTTAACCGCGCCAAGGACGAGTTGCGTTCTCAGCTTGAAAAGGCCTATAACAACCGTAACTCTACCCCGTCAACTTCGCTGGTTGAAGAGTATGTGCGCCACTTCCTGGACAATGAACCTATCCCCGGAATTGAGAATGAGTATCAGCTGATGACTATGCTTTCAGCGCAGATTCCTCTTGAGGCGATAAATCAGGTATTCCCGCAGATGATGCCTGAAAACAATATCGTGGTGCTTGCCATGCTTCCTGACAATGGTAAATTTGTCGTTCCCACTGAAGTTCAACTTGCTGAAGCCATGAAACGTGTGGAAGCTGAGGACATCGAGGCTTATAAGGAGGAAGTAAAGACTGAACCTCTTATCTCTAATTTGTTGCCTGCCGGCAAGATTGTGTCGGTAGCTCCTTTTGACCGGTTCGGTGCCGAAGTGTGGACTTTGTCCAACGGTGCTAAAGTGGTGGTTAAAAAGACTGACTTCCGTGACGATGAAATCTTGTTTGACGCACAAGCCGCAGGCGGAACATCAGGACTTAGCGACGCTGACAATGACAATCTCCGTTATCTTGGCGATGCAGTTGCTATGCCTTCGTTCGGTACTTACAGCTACTCTGATATTCAGAAGTACCTTGCCGGTAAGAACGTGAGCGTGGAATACGAAATTGACGATTACACCCGTGAGCTTAGCGGTAGTGCCGTTAAGAAGGACCTCCCCGTGCTCATGGAGCTTATCTATGCCGCTTTCACTGAATTTGACCTCAATGCCGATGAGTTTAAGGCAAACCAAAACCTTTACACCGGAATCCTACAGAATCGTGAATCGGATCCTCAATATCAGTTTACAAAGCAGCTTATCGGCAATCTCTATGAATCACCTCGCAGGGCACCTCTGGATGTAGCAGTGGTCAACAATGCCAACCGTGAGCGCATCATCGAGATAACCAAGAATTGTTTCAGCAATGCCGGTGAATTCGTGTTCTATTTCGTGGGCAATGTCGATACTGATTCTTTGAAACCTCTTGTGGAAAAATACATCGCGTCTCTTCCCGGAACTCCGGTAGAACCGGCTAAGATAGAACTTAACCCTGCTTTGATGTTGAAGAGCGGAAGCGCAACTACTCAGGTTAAGCAGAAAATGGATAACCCGCAGACTTATGCTGCTGTAATCCTGTCGGGCAATATGCCGTTTGACAGCAAGAACGCCAAACTTTCATCTATAGCAGGTCAGATTCTCTCGGCACGACTTATAAAGATTGTGCGTGAAGAGGAAGGTGCAGTGTATTCTATCTCGGCTAACGGATCTATGTCTTTGATTAACGAGCCTAACAGCATTATACAGACAGTGTTCCCGATGAAGCCGGAGATGAAAGATAAGGTTCTCGCCATTATTGCCGGTCAAATTGAGGACATGGGTTCCAATATCTCCGATGAAGAACTTAACAAGGTGAAGGAATATATGGTGAAAGATGCCAATGAGAATATGAAGAAGAACGGTCGTTGGTTGAACGCTATGTCATCTTATCAGTTACGTCAGGTCGACACTCTCAATGGTGCGGTGGATGTGATTAACTCCATCACTCCTGACGATGTTAAGAAGTTCATGAAAGAACTTTCCAAGCAGAATAACTACCGAGTATTTGTGATGGAAGCTGAATAAATCAGCGGTCGCAATTCTCGTTATTGCATATAAAAAGAGCCGCCGGGCATTGCCTGACGGCTCTTTCTGTATAGTATTTGTTATTGCTTCTTGAAGAATGTGGTGTCAAGGTAGTCACGGAGCGACTCGGAGAACAGTTCATTGGTGGAGCGTGGGTAGCGTACCTCGGCAAATACCTGAGCGAGATTCTGCTTGTCGTTCTCTTCGACGAATTTCTTGCTTGCCGGTTCAGCTTCCAGTGCCGAATATATCTCCTTGATTTCATTATCGGAGAAGTCATGATACTCCTCCATGTGTACGACAGCTTCAAGCGGAAGCCGGGATGATGATGCATCTTTTCCGTTTTCGGGATATCCTACAGCGAGTGATATTACAGGCACAACTCCGTCAGGAAGATTCAACTCTTTGGCTATGGCAGGAGCATTGTAGGCGGTTGTGCCGAGATAGCAGCATCCGAGACCGTTCATCTCGGCTATCGTGTTAAACTGCTGGGCAAATATCGAAGCGTCGATTGTCGCAGCTAAGAACATCTGTAGGTTGTCAAATCCGGCATCGGCATTGTTCAGCCGGCACCACTCGTTGAAACGGTGAATGTCGGCGCAGAATGTGAGCAGAACCTGACATCCGGTCGATGCTGGTTGATTGAAATGATGCACTGCAAGACGTTTCTTAGCTTCCGGGTCGGAGGTTACGATGACCGAATAAATCTGCATATTCCCGGTGTTGGGGGCATGGGCGGCTTCGGAAAGCATTTCCTTTAATAATTCAGGAGAAACAGTCCGGGAGGAAAAATTCCTTACCGTGCGGCGGTTGATGAAGTAATTTTCTTTTTGCATAGTCGTTCATGTTTTTATCGCCATAAAATTACTTTTAATTTGTCGAATTACCAAGCGGAAATTCCTAATTGTCAATAATTGAAAATCTTTTATTTAATAAGTCGCTGATTTTCAGTGCTCGTCGTTTCTAAAGCGGAAAACTTATCAACATTTTGTCCTTTAAATCGTTTTCGATTTGGTAAACTCAAAATTATTCTGCTATTTTGCATAAAATTTTAAATCTATTATAAACGTAGCTAACGTGGAAAATAACGTCTTTTCATTTGAAGAAGCATTTGATGCCTCGTGTAAGTACTTTAACGGTGATGAACTTGCCGCTAAAGTGTGGGTGTCGAAGTACGCTTTGAAGGATTCTTTTGGCAACATCTTTGAGAAAACGCCTGACGACATGCATCGCCGACTGGCTAAGGAACTTGCGCGTATCGAAAATAAATATCCTAATCCTATGGGTGAAGATGAAATCTTCAGCCTTATGAAGGATTTCCGGTATATCGTGCCGCAAGGAAGCCCTATGTCAGGTATAGGCAATAACTATCAGGTGGGATCCTTGAGCAACTGCTTTGTGGTGGGGCTTGACGGCGATCCTGACTCTTACGGAGGTATTATGAAAATCGACGAAGAGCAGGTGCAGCTTATGAAACGCCGCGGAGGAGTAGGGCACGATTTGAGCCATATTCGTCCTAAAGGCAGCCCAGTGAAAAACTCGGCTTTGGTGTCGACCGGGCTGGTTCCATTCATGGAGCGTTATTCCAATTCCACCCGTGAAGTGGCTCAGGACGGACGTAGGGGAGCATTGATGCTTACTGTGAGCATCGCACATCCTGACAGCGAATCGTTCATCGATGCTAAAATGGAGACCGGCAAGGTGACCGGGGCAAATGTGTCGGTGCGTATTGACGACAGATTCATGGAAGCGGCTGCTGCTGAAAAGGAATATGTGCAGCAGTACCCTATAGAATCGCCTAATCCTGAAGTGACAAAGGCAATCGACGCAAAAGTATTGTGGCGCAAGATTGTGCACAATGCTTGGAAATCGGCTGAACCGGGAGTCCTCTTCTGGGACACCGTGACACGTGAATCGGTGCCTGACTGTTATGCTGACCTGGGATTTAAGACTATTTCCACCAATCCTTGCGGCGAGATTCCATTGTGTCCTTATGACAGCTGCCGCTTGCTTGCCATAAACTTGTACAGCTATGTGGAAAATCCGTTTACTCCGCAGGCTTCATTCAATTTTGACCTTTTCCGTCAGCATGTGGCTAAGGCTCAACGCTTGATGGATGACATCATCGACCTTGAGATGGAGAAGATTGACCTTATCCTTCAGAAAGTGGACGATGACCCCGAGCTTGCCGAAGTGAAGCAGACCGAACATCATCTATGGGAAAAGATTAAGGCAAAGACATTGAAAGGACGGCGCACCGGAGTGGGAACTACCGCCGAAGGCGACATGATAGCTGCATTGGGATTGCGTTACGGAACTCCCGAAGCCACTCAGTTCTCAGTGGAAGTGCACAAAGCCCTTGCGCTTGCAGCTTACGGTTCATCGGTCAATATGGCTAAAGAGCGTGGTGCGTTTGAGATATATGATGCCAAGCGCGAGGAGAACAATCCTTACATCAACCGCCTTCGCGAAGCTGACCCGGCAATGTACGAGCAGATGAAGCAATACGGACGACGCAATATAGCCTGTCTTACTATAGCTCCCACCGGAACTACATCATTGATGACTCAGACCACTTCTGGTATAGAGCCGGTGTTTATGCCTGTATATAAACGTCGTCGCAAAGTCAATCCTAATGACCCTGATGTACGCATCGATTATGTGGACGAAACCGGCGACGCATTTGAGGAATATATCGTGTACCATCCCAAATTCATGGAATGGATGAAGATAAACGATATACCTGTGAAAACTGACTACACCCAGGACGAACTTAACGCGCTTGTCGAGCGGTCGCCTTATTATAAAGCGACATCCAACGATGTCAATTGGCTTGAAAAAGTGAGAATGCAGGGCGCGGTGCAGAAATGGGTGGACCATTCCATCTCGGTTACAATCAACTTGCCGAGCGATGTAAGCGAGGATTTGGTCAACGACCTGTACATGGAGGCATGGAAGTCGGGATGTAAAGGTTGTACTGTTTACCGTGACGGCTCACGTTCCGGTGTGCTCGTGTCAGTGGAAAAGAAAGAGAACAAGAGCGAGGATAAGATTAAGATAGACGAAGCGCATGTGCTGAAACGCCCTGTGGAGCTTGAAGCTGATGTGGTGCGCTTCCAGAACAACAAAGAAAAGTGGATTGCGTTTGTCGGTCTTGTGGACGGACAGCCTTACGAGATATTCACCGGTCTTGCCGATGACGACGACGGCATATTCTGTCCCAAGAGTGTGAACCATGGCAAGATTATAAAAGCCGTGGACGAGAAAGGCAACAAGAGATACGACTTCCAGTTTGTGAATAAACGCGGATATAAAACCACTATCGAAGGACTTTCCGACAAGTTCAATCCTGAGTACTGGAATTACGCCAAACTTATTTCGGGAGTGTTGCGTTACGGAATGCCTATCGACCAGGTGATAAAGCTGGTTGGCGGTCTTGAACTTGACAGCCAGTCAATCAACACATGGAAGATGGGAGTGGAGCGCGCGTTGAAAAAATATCTTCCTAACGGAACTTCCGCCAAAGGACAGAAATGCCCCAACTGCGGAAATGAGACTTTGATTTATCAGGAAGGGTGTCTTATTTGTACCTCGTGCGGCACCTCCAAGTGCGGTTAATTACCTCTTAATCCGGAATAACAGGCTAAAAACACAAATTTAATGCGTTTTTAGCCTGTTTTATTTTATTTTTTTGACAAAACTATGTAACTTTATAGCTGTCAAATGAATTATATATATTGAGGCGGTCAATCGGTGACCGGCTGTTGTGAAATGTGATTTTAAAGAAATAGTTAAAATAAAAAATATGAAATTAAATTTTAATGTCGATTATCGCACTAATTGGGGCGAATCGTTATATCTTGTCGGGAATATTCCGGCTCTTGGAGCTGAATTGGAGCGGCAAGGTTTAAAGATGGAGTTGCAGGGTATCGAATCTTGGACCCTGAGTGTGGAGATTCCTGATGACATTCAAGAGTTCACCTATGGCTACCTTGTGCGTCATGAGAACGGAATGGAAAGGCATGAATGGGGCACTCCTCGGCATTTTAAAGCCGGGGTTGATGTAGCCGACTATGAAATCTATGACCGATGGCAGGATCAGCCGCACGACAAATCCTATTATTCATCAGTGTTTGTGGACTGTATTAACCGCCGTGACTACCGCGACGAGCCTATTCCTGTAAGGGGCGCTTCTTTGACTCTTCGTGTTCAGGCTCCTATGGTGGGAAAGAATGAAGTTCTTGCCGTGTGCGGCGATTGTGATGTTCTCGGAGAGTGGAATCCGAAAAATGCCTTTATCATGAATGACTCGGATTTCCCCTGTTGGCAGGCTGTCATAGACATTAAGGAACTTGACATCCCGTTCTACTATAAATTCGTCATTCTTGACAAGGATTCCCACAAGTTGCTTGCATGGGAAAACGGCGAAAACCGTGTCATGAATCTTGTAACTTCCCATAAGCATTCCGCTCTTATAGTCGAAGGGCTGCGGTTCAACAATTCACGTCCTCTATGGCACGGCGCGGGTGTGGCTATTCCTGTTTTCTCGGTGCGCACTGAGGACGATTTTGGCGTAGGTGATTTCTTCGACTTGAAGAAAATGGTGGACTGGGCTGTGGCTACGGGTCAACGGTTCCTCCAAATTTTGCCTATAAACGACACCACGATGACAAATACGTGGACTGACTCTTATCCCTATAATGCCAACTCCACATTTGCGCTTCACCCCATGTATCTGCGCTTGAGCGAACTGGGCAGGCTCCATGACGAAGGTCGTCAACTTTACTTTGACGATATGGCAAGAGAGCTTAACGCATTGCCGACTGTGGATTATGAGCGAGTAAATGCAGTCAAAAGAGAATTCATAAAAGAAATTTACAACCAAGAGGGTCAAAAGACTCTTGATTCGCCGGCTTTCAAGGAATTTGTCGACAAAAACTATGACTGGTTGATGCCTTATGCCGCATTCTGCGTGCTGCGTGACATCAACAATACACCCGTGTTCTCGCAGTGGGGTGAATATGCCGTGTACGACGAAGAAAAAATCAAAGATTTTGTGTCACGGCACACTGATGCCATCAATCAGGTGTATTATATACAATTCCACCTCGATAAGCAGATGTGTGAGGTGCATAATTATGCTTCGGAGCACGGAGTGGCGTTTAAAGGTGATATCCCCATCGGTATTTCCCGTGATTCAGCCGATGCCTGGATTAATCCGAGGTTGTTCAACATGGACTGCCAGGCAGGTGCGCCGCCTGATGATTTCTCTGTGCTTGGTCAGAACTGGGGATTTCCCACTTACAATTGGGAAGAAATGTCAAAGGACGGCTTCTCATGGTGGAAAGCCCGTTTCCGCAAGATGGCTGAATACTTTGATGCTTATCGTATCGACCATGTGCTTGGATTCTTCCGCATATGGCAGATACCGATGGATGCTGTCCATGGCTTGTTAGGCATATTCAATCCTGCGCTACCGTTCTCGCCCGACGAACTTCGTCACAATTACGACTTCTGGTTGGATGTGGACTTGCAGACTACTCCGTTTATAATGGATTATTTCCTTGTGGACTTCTTCGGGGAGCATACCGAGGAGGCTAAACGTCGGTTCTTGATAAGTGTCGGTTACGGACGTTACAAGCTGCGTCCCGAGTTTGACACCCAGCGTAAGATTGTCGACTTCTTCAAAACACAGGAGGATAATGACAAGAACAACCGTCTTTGCAATGCCTTGCTGGGACTTGTGGACGATGTGCTGTTCATCGAGGATCCCTACGAGAAAGGTAAATACCATCCGCGTATCTCCGCACAGTACACTTACATCTACCGTTCATTGACCGACTATGAACGCTGGTGCTTCAACCGTCTTTATAACGACTTCTTCTATCATCGCCACAACGACTTCTGGTATGGAAAGGCTATGTGGAAACTGCCGCCGCTGCTTGACGCGACAAGTATGTTGACTTGCGCTGAGGACCTGGGCATGATTCCTGACTGTGTGCCGGCTGTCATGCATCAGCTTCAGATGCTGTCGCTTGAAATCCAGCGTATGCCTAAAGATCCGGCTGCCGAGTTCGGCAACACCTGGGCTTATCCTTATCTATCGGTATGTACAACATCCACCCACGACATGGGCGGTATCCGCCAGTGGTGGGAAGAGAACCGTGATGCTACCCAGCATTTCTACAATAATATGCTCCATGAAAACGGGGCGGCTCCTTACTATGCCGAGCCGTGGATTTGCGACAAGATTATAACGCTTAATCTTCAGTCGCCCTCCATGCTTGCCATCTTCCCGCTACAGGACTGGTTGTCAATCAATGGAAGCCTGCGTCGTGCCGATCCTCGTGAGGAGTTGATTAACATTCCGGCTAATCCTCGTCACTACTGGCGTTACAGAATGCATCTCACCGTCGAGGAACTTCTTGACGCTGCGGAATTTAATGACTACGTTAGAAATAAAATCCGGTCAACCGGACGTTAATCCCTCATTCGATACCCTAAAAGCGGAGGTAAACAAACCTCCGCTTTTTTGTTGTCAAGAAAAATTTAAACAGATTCTTGCTTGCGAGAAAAGAAATAAATGCTTACCTTTGCACTGCTAATTCAAACTGGAGTGATGCTCGAGTGGTTGAAGAGGCACGCCTGGAAAGCGTGTATACGCCAAAAGC